>VAYC01000282.1:3335-4012 GCA_005885025.1 Actinomycetota bacterium
GACCGCGGCGGATCAGGAGCCGGTCCCACCGGGACCGGTCCTGATCGAGCAAGAAGATCGGCCGTCCTCCCGGACAGATCCTGCCCCGCAACCGCAACGCCTGGATCTCCATCAGCGCGACCAGACCGTGGACCTCGGGCTCGTCCGAAGTGAGCCCCGCCAGGATCCGCCCCAGGCGCAGGGCCTCCTCACAGAGCTCCGGTCGCACCCAGTCCTTGCCTGCGGTCGCCGAGTAACCCTCGTTGAACACCAGGTAGATGACCTCGAGGACCGAGGACAGCCGGGCGGCCCGGTCGGCTCCCTCCGGGACCTCGAACGGAACACGCGTCTCGGCGAGCGTTCGCTTCGCCCGGACGATCCGTTGGGCCACCGCGGACTCGGAGACCAGGAACGCCCGGGCAATCTCCTCGGTGGTCAGGCCGCCCAGCAGACGCAGGGTGAGCGCGATCCGCGCTTCCTTCGATAGAACGGGATGGCAGGCGATGAACATGAGCCGGAGGAGGTCGTCGCCAACGTCGTCCTCGATCGCGACCTCGAGGTCCGGCGCCGTCTGTTGGACCTCGAGATCCCGGCCAAGCTCCTCCTGCTTGCGCTCCGCCAATGCGGTCCGCCGGAAGTGGTCGACGGCACGCCGTTTCCCGATGGCCATGAGCCAGGCGCCGGGGTTGTCCGGGACG
>VAYC01000282.1:4020-7181 GCA_005885025.1 Actinomycetota bacterium
GGAGGGCGGCGACCAGCGCATCCTGCGCCAGGTCCTCGGCCAGCCCCACGTCGCGCACCATCCGGGCCAGGCCGGCGATCAGCCGCGCCGACTCGATCCTCCAGACCGCGTCGATGACCCGGCGGGGATCATCAGCGGTCATGCCTTCTTCTTCTCGAGTTCCTTCTCGAGCTTGCGCGCCTTGTCGATCGCGGGGCTTTCACCGAACTCGTCCAGCTCGAAGATCTGGCGAACCTCGATCACGGGCTCTCCTTCGAACTCGTCGCTGGCGTCCATGGGGGCCCGTTTGGCCCACTCGATGGCCTCGTCCATCGACTTCGCCTGGATGATCCAGTAGCCCCCGACGAGCTCCTTCGACTCGGCGAAGGGCCCGTCGATCACGGTGCGCTTCCCGCCGGAGAACCTGACCCGCGCCCCGTTCGCGCTTGGATGGAGCCCGGAGAGGTCGAGCAGCACCCCGGCCTTGGCCAGCTCCTCGTTGAACTTGCCCATCGCCTCCAGGATCTTCTCGCTCGGCATCTGGCCCGGCTTGGGGTCTCCCTTGACCAGCAACATGAACCGCATGCGGCGCCTCCTCCCCTGTCGAGCCGGGCCCCGGACGCTGGACCGGGTGTGGACCTGGCTCTACGGGTGCGTCGAACGAGGCTACGCGAAATCGACACGCCGAAGAAGGGTTCAGTCGCCTAGCGGCACCGAGTCCGGGCCTTCCCCTCGAACGCTTCGGGTTTCACCACTCCGTCCACCGACCACACTCTGTCCGGGCGGAGGTCCAACGCGTGAAAGACGACGAACATGCTTGGCCTGCGAATGATCTGGACGATCGCGGCGAGGCTCTGGTTTGTGGGCAAAGGCTGCGCAAAGGGGACCGTCTGCCGAAAGTCCGCTGGAACCACTCCAGCGATGAAGCTGTCCGCTGTCGATCCGTTTGGAGCGACGATCTGCCAGAGCCGAGTGTCATCTTCGTCGCCGACAACTCCACCCCTCTCCTCGACGAACTCCACTCGCGTCACCCGCTCCCCAGGACAGAGGACCACTCTGATCTCGGGTTGCCCACCCGGGACGGACAGCGTGACGCCCACGGCTCGACTCGGTCCCAACGAGGGGTCGCAGGCGGAGACGAGAAGCCCGATGAAGACGGCCACCAGCGCACGGCGGCTCGGGAGCTTCTTGTGGGCGGGCCACACGGGTCTCACCGACGCCCGGCTGCCGCGGTCTCCTCGAGCCGCATCTTCACGATCTTCTTCACCAGCGCCGGGGGGATGGGCTTCTCAGGCGTGAATCGGAGCGTTCCTCTTCCCGAGAAGTACGGCTTCAGCTCTTCGCCGAGCGTTTCCATGACCGCGTAGCTCGCAGGGAAGAGGCTGCAGTGGTCCTTGAACGCCGCATAGGACACCAAGAACCGGCCATGCATCTTGAACGCCGGCATCTGATAGCTGATCGCCTCGGTCGCCTCGGGCGCGGCAGCCCTGATCGTCTTCCGGAGCTTCTCCAGCGCCGCCCGCTGAGCCTCCGGGAGGGCTCTCAAGTATCCATCGACGCTGGTTGCGGCCATGCTCGCTCCTTTCGAGCCAGACTACCGTCGTCGCCCGCGTCGCTCTACCATCCTCTTCCCATGAGCGGCAGGGACGAACAGCGAGACGCATATCTCCGAACCCAGATCGATCCCGGTGAATCGATCCTGGCGGCCGGGCGACAGGGTTTCGTGACGGACCGGCGCATCCTCTTCGGCTGGAAGCTCGACTTCGGATCGCATGCCGGTGAGTGGACGCACGACTCACTCACCTTCGGGGAGGTAGTTCGGTGGAGCAGGGGTCGACGTCACGACGATCGACCGATGCTTCGGATCGAGCACCCCACTCACTGGAGGCTGGAGTGGGTCCCTGCGCACCGGTTCCTCTGGTTCCGTTGGGGCAACGAGACGGGCGAGGTTGCACACCGGAAGACCACGTTCTCGTTCTCGAGCCGCCGCGATCCGGTGTTCTGGGAGTTGAGCGAGCGCCTCCAGCTGACTGGCGCGCCCCAGAGGGAGCCGTTCGTCGAGTCGCTCCCTGGCACTCGGGAGGAGAGAATGGCCCGCGGGCGGCGCTCGGGCGTGTACCGCGTGCAGGCCGGCCCTCTTGGCGCCCTACAGAGGCTCCGTTGCCGTATCTCCGGGCTCGACGAGGAGCTCCACCACGGGAGGATCCATTGGTGGATCCGAGTGGGAAGTTGGGCCCTGCTCGCCGTCCCTTTGGCGTTCGTGAGTCCCTGGCTGGTCCTCCCAGCCATTCTGGCGGTGGAGATCCTCTGGGTGGTGGGATTGCAGTGGTCCTGGCGGCGCACCCGCTATCCCGCCTGATTCCGGTCGCGTTGATTTTCGCCGGGTGAGCCTGATTGCTCGTTTGCTAGCAATCTGCTAGCATTCTGCGACATGCGCATCCTGTACCTCCGCAACGTTCCCGACGACGTCCTCGAGCGTCTCGAGCGACTGGCGGCACACGATGGGATGTCGGTCAGCGCGGTCGCCGTCCGGGAGCTGGCCGAGGCCTCCCGACGGGCGGACAACCCCGCCCTCCTCGGCTCCTTGCCCGACCTGGACGTCGAGGTGGGGACGATCGTGCGCGACCTGGAGTCCGAACGCGTCGCACGATGATCGTGGTCGACGCGTCGGTCGCCCTGGCTGCGCTCCTGAATGCCGGTCCCGCCCGACGGGCCCTCGGGTCGGGGCAGCTCCACGTGCCCCACCTGATCGACTCCGAGATAGCCAACGGGCTCCGCCGCGGCGTAGCCGGAGGTCGCATCGGTGCCGATGCTGGTTGGGCCGCCCTGGCTACGTGGCAACGTCTTGCCATGGTCAGGTACCCGGTCTTCGGGATCCTCGATCGCGTGTGGCAGCTTCGAGACAACCTCTCCGCGTACGACGCGACGTACGTCGCGCTCGCCGAGCAGCTGGACTGTCCCCTGGTCACGGTCGATCGGCGCCTCAGCCGGTCGCCGGGCCTGCGTTGTCCGATCACCGTGCTCCCTCGCTGATCGCAAGCATCCCCTCGGTTGACCGTCGCTCGGGCGGCAGGCGATGATTCGGCCGCTCACCCGACCCAGGAGGCGGCGATGGCCCCGATCATCGACAGCATCGAGATCGCGCGAAGCCCCGAGGACGTGTTCGCCTACCTCGATGACCT
>VAYC01000282.1:7200-7590 GCA_005885025.1 Actinomycetota bacterium
AGCGTGAAGGTCGAGACGGAGGGCCCGACCCGGGTGGGCTCACGGGCAACCGACATCCGGCGCGTGCCCGGCGGCCCTCGTCCGATCACCTACGAGATCACCGAGCACGAGCCTCCGCGTAAGGCATCGTTCCGAGGGATCAACGGTCCGGTGCGCCCGGTCGGGACGGTGACGGTGGAGCCCGCTGGTAGCGGTTCGCGCGTCACCGTGAGGCTCGACCTGGAAGGCCATGGCATGGGCAAGCTGGTAGCGCCCCGCGCCAGGATGCAGGCCCGGAGGCAGGTTCCGAAGGATCAGGCGCGCCTCAAGCAGCGCCTCGAAAGCGGCGCCTGAGCACCTTTCCAGCTCTCGATCTGCCGAGGCTTGCGCGCCCGGACGACCCTGAACTAG
>VAYC01000016.1 GCA_005885025.1 Actinomycetota bacterium
GGATCGTCGGTCTCCGCCGACCAGCAGATCGCCACCCCCGACGAGGGGGGCAGCTACGGCGAGCTCATGGACGCCATCGACCTTGCCATCGAGCAGGCCGAACAGGAGCTGGCCGAGGTTTCAGGCCGCCGGAAGCTCGTCGCCCCACACGGAGACAAACGCAAGCGCCGCCGCGGCGGCAAGCCTGCGACGGGCGCTGGCGAAGTAGGCGAGGGCCACACCGAACCCGATGCCGAACGGAGCACCGGCAACCTGGAGGAGGACCCAGGGCTGCTTTCGCAGACCGGCTAGCCGCCACAGGTGATCGGGCCTGTTGACGGCGTCGATCACCCCCCACAGCGGCAAGCCGATCATCGCGAAGACCGCCAAGGTGACGGCCAGCATGCCGGTGGCCATGTTCAAGAGCTTCAATCCCGACGCGAGCAGGACGAACACGAGGGCCGGCCGGATCAGGCCGTCGGGTGCCCTCGACGACAACCTTGCGCCGAGGTACACGCCGGGGATGCTGCCCAGCAGCACCGACGCCGTCAGGCTGAGCTGGAAGTCACCGAACAGGATGTGCCCCAGGGCCGCCGCGGCCACCAGCGGGATGGCCTGCACCAGGTCGGTGCCAACCAGCTCGCGCGAGGCGAGCATCGGGTAGAGCAGCAGCAGCGACACGATGATCAGGGAGCCCGAGCCGACCGAGGTCATGCCGACGATCGCCCCTCCCACCACACCGATCGCCACCGTGGGGATCCTTCTCAGCCGGAACGTCCTGACCTCGGGCATCCGCCCGGAGACGATGAGCGCCTCGCGACGTCTTGCCTGGAGCAGCTGGATCAAGCTCTTCACGATGATCGAAGCCGCCGCCGCGATCAGCGCCACACCGAGCGCGACCTTCAGCCGATCCTGGACCTGAGTGCCGTTCCCGAGTTGCCTGAGGATGAAGACGCCGCCGAAGGCGGCCGGGACCGACCCCAGGGCCAGCCAGCGCACCAGGGCCCAGTTGACCGTTCCCCTTCGCATGTGGACACTGCCGCCGACCGGCTTCATGACCATTGCGGCGACCAGGTCGCTCGAGACCGCAGCGAGGGGCTGGATCTTGAACAGCAGGACGAGGATCGGGGTCATCAGCGCGCCGCCGCCCATGCCGGTCAGCCCGACGGTGAAACCCACGATCAGCCCGGCCAGGGCCACGTAGAAGTCGATGTGCACTGCGGCTACTCCCGACTGGAACTTCCGGTATCCGGTTCGCCCGAACCTTCGGACCGTTCATGGACCCGAAGGGTCCAGATGGTACGCATTGCCCGGCCAGCTCGCCAGGGCCGTTTGGACGAACTCGCCGGCTCAGTGAGGGCGCCAGGCGTCCCGCGTCGAGGTGACCGCCTTCACGGGTTCGGGCAGCGTTCCCCGGGCCAGGTCGGCCACGGTCACCGATTCGAGCACGGCCCGAAGGTTCGCCCGGACCGCCACCCACACCTCACGGAGCGGCTTGGCGGGCCCTTCGTAGCGGATCTCCTCCGGCCGGGCCTCGTGCACGTTCGCCAGCGGCCCTTCCACCGCCCGGATCACGTCGGCCAGGCTGATGCGGTCGGCCGGGCGCGCCAGCTCGTACCCGCCTTCCGCCCCACGGTGGCTTCGAACGACGCCCGCGTGACGCAGCTCGGACAGGATCTTGAGCAGGAACGTCAGCGGGATGTCCTGGGCCTTGGCCAGCCGCTCGGCCGTGACGGGCCCCTTCCCCTCCTCCGCGGCCAGCGCGGCCGTGGCTCGCACGGCGTAGTGGGCCTTGCGCGAGATGCGCATGCCGGGATTCTGCCTCAGGACGAGGTCGCGGCGGGTTGCGCCCGGCGGAACTCCAAGCCCTCGGGGCCGCGATCGATCTCCACCGTGTCGCCTTCCCGGATCTCGCCCGACAGCAGTTTCAGGGCCAGGGCGTCCTGGACCTCTTTCTGGATGAGCCGCTTCAGGGGCCGGGCGCCGTACGCCGGGTCGTACCCCTTTACCGCGAGGTACTCGCGCGCGGCCGGGGTCATCGTCACCGTGAGCTTGCGGTCGGCCAGCCGCCGCTGCAGCAGTTGGACCTGGATGTCCACGATCCCGGCGATGTCCTCCTTGCCCAGCGGATGGAACACGATGATCTCGTCAACCCGGTTCAGGAACTCCGGCCGGAAGGTCTGCCGGACCTCCTCCAGCACGGCCTCGCGCTGATCGTCTGGGGAGAGTCCCGGCTGGAAGAAGTAGTGGCTGCCGATGTTCGACGTCATCACCACCACCGTGTTGCGAAAGTCCACCGTCCGGCCCTGCCCGTCGGTGAGCCGCCCATCGTCGAGGAGCTGCAGCAGGACGTTGAACGCGTCCTGGTGCGCCTTCTCGATCTCGTCGAACAGCACCACAGAATAGGGACGCCGCCGGACCGCCTCCGTGAGCTGGCCGCCCTCCTCATACCCGACGTAGCCGGGCGGCGCGCCGATCAGCCGCGAGACGGTGTGCCGCTCCTGGTACTCGCTCATGTCGATGCGGATCATGGCCCGCTCGTCGTCGAACAGGAACTCCGCGAGGGCCCGGGCCAGCTCGGTCTTCCCGACCCCCGTCGGACCGAGGAAGATGAACGAGCCGATCGGCCGGTTGGGGTCCGATAGTCCCGCCCGGGCCCGCCGGATGGCGTTCGCCACCGCGGTCACGGCCTCGTCCTGGTCGACCATCCGCTGGTGGAGACCATCTTCCATGTGGACCAGCTTCTGGACCTCGCCCTCCATCAGCCTGGAGACGGGGATGCCGGTCCACTTCGAGACGACCTCGGCAACGTCCTCCTCGTCGACCTCTTCCTTGAGCATCTTCTGCTCGGATTGCAGGGCGGCCAGCGCCTGGTTGGCCGCCTCGAGCTGTTTCTGCAGTTCGATCAGGCGCCCGTAGCGGAGCTCTGCGGCGCGCTCGAGCTGCCCCTCCCGCTCGGCGCGCTCGGCCTCCATCCGGGTGTTCTCCATCTCGGACTTGAGCTTGCGGATCCGATCGATGGCTTCCTTCTCCTGCTGCCAGTGCGCCTTCATCCCGGACGAACGCTCCCGGAGGTCCGCCAGCTCCTGCTCGATCCGCTCCAGGCGCTCCTTCGATGCGGGGTCGGTCTCCTTCTTCAGCGCTGCCCGCTCGATCTCGAGCTGCTTCACGCGCCGCTCGACCTCGTCGATCTCCATCGGCATCGAATCGATCTCGATGCGCAGCCGGCTTGCGGCCTCGTCGATCAGGTCGATGGCCTTGTCGGGAAGGAACCGCCCGCTCACATAGCGGTTGGACAGGATGGCGGCGGCGACCAGGGCGGCGTCCTGGATCCGGACGCCGTGGTGGACCTCGTAGCGCTCCTTCAACCCGCGCAGGATCGCGATCGTGTCCTCCACCGATGGTTCGCCGACCAGGATCGGTTGGAACCGCCGCTCCAGGGCCGGGTCCTTCTCCACATGCTTCCGGTATTCGTCGAGGGTGGTGGCGCCGATGGCGCGAAGCTCTCCTCGCGCCAGCATGGGCTTGAGCATGTTGCCGGCGTCGACCGCGCCCTCCGCCGCGCCCGCTCCGACCACGGTGTGCAGCTCGTCGATGAAGGTGATGATCTGCCCGTTGCTCTCGGCGATCTCCCGGAGCACAGCCTTGAACCGCTCCTCGAACTCTCCCCGGTACTTCGAGCCGGCCACCAAGGCGCCGATGTCCAGCGCAACGACCCGCTTGTCCTTCAGCGAGTCGGGGACGTCACCGGCCACGATCCGTTGGGCCAGGCCTTCCACGATGGCGGTCTTGCCGACGCCGGGCTCACCGATCAACACCGGGTTGTTCTTCGTCCGCCGCGCCAGCACCTGGATGACCCGGCGGATCTCGTCGTCGCGGCCGATGACCGGGTCGAGCTTCCCCTTGCGGGCGAGCTCGGTGAGGTCGCGCCCGTAGCGCTCCAGGGCCTGGTACTTCTCCTCGGGGTTCTGGTCGGTCACGCGCTGACGCCCGCGGATCTCGACCAGCGCGGAGAGGACCGCGTCGCGCGACACGCCGGCGTCCTTCAGGACGCGAGCGGCGTCGGTGGCACCGTCGAGCAGCGCCAGCAGGATGTGCTCGGTGGATACGTACTCGTCGGTGAGGGCGGCGGCTTCCGAGAAGGCCTTCTCGAGCACGGCGCGAGTGGCCGCCGAGAGGTACAGCTCCTGTCCCGCCGGCCCGTAGACCCTGGGGATCCGGTCGAGCCCCTCTTCGACCCGGTCCCGAACCTGGCGCGGTGACTGCCCGAGCTTCTGGAGCAACGGGTACACCACGCCCTCGGGATCGGACAGCAACGCGTACAGGACGTGAGCCGGCTCCACCAGCTGATGGTTACGAGCCCTGGCCAGCTCCTGCGCCGCGTGCAGCGCCTCTTGAGACTTCTGGGTCAGCTTGTTCGGGTCCACGTCAGCTCCCCGGCCCCGCCACGATGGGGCCCCGCCGCCCCGGCTCCGCCTTCACCCGGATGCGAAGTCGCGGCACGCTCGAAAGAGGAACGATCTCGGCCCGCCGCGACTCTCTCCGCAGGCGTTCGATCTCCTCGCGCATCCGCCGGCGGGCTCTCTGCAGCTCCCGGTCCATGGTCTCCATGCGCTGTCGCATCCGGTCGACCTCGTCCTCCATCTGCACGATCATCTTCACGCCCGCCAGGTTCAAGCCCTGCTCCTGGGTGAGGCGCTGGATCATCCTCAGTCGGTCGATGTCGCGTTCGGAGTACCGGCGCGTGTTGCCCGCGGTGCGAGCGGGGCGAAGGAGCCCCTTGCGCTCGTAGATGCGAAGGGTCTGCGGATGCACGCCGGCCAGCTCGGCCGCCACGCTGATGATGTAGACGGCTCGGTCGTCGCTTCCCTGACGCTTCATCACGCCTCTGCCCCCATTCCCTTTCGGGGCGACTCCTTCTCCATCGACTGGAGGCGGGCCAGCAACTCCTTCTCTTCCTTCGAGAGCTTGGAGGGGACGTCGACCCGGACGGTGACCAGCAGGTCGCCGCTGCCGCCCCGGGGCCGGGGGGCACCCTTCCCGCGGATGCGAAACGTCTTGCCGGAGGGCGTGCCGGCCGGCACCTTCAGCGTCACGGCCCCGTTCAACGTTGGGACTTTCACGTTGGCGCCGAGAGCCGCTTCCGCGAACGTCACCGGGACCTCGAGCGTCAGGTCCGAATCCTTCCGGCCGAACATGCGGTGCGGCGCCACCTTGACCACGACGAACAGGTCGCCGGGGCGGCTGCCGGCCGGCCCCGCCTCCCCTCGCCCCGCCAGCCGGATGCGCTGCCCGTCCTTCACGCCGGGCGGGATCCTGACGGAGAACTCGCGGGTGGTCCGAACGGTTCCCGAGCCGCCGCATCGCTCGCAAGGATGCGGGATGATCTGCCCCGAGCCGCCGCACCGAGGACAGGTGCGGGACAGCGAGAAGAACCCCTGGTCCTCGGCCACCGTCCCCGTTCCCTGGCACTGCGGGCAGACGTCGGGCGCCGTCCCCGGCTTCGCTCCCGAGCCTCCGCACACCGGGCAGGGAGCCGGCCCTTGGATGCGCAAGGGAACGGTGGTGCCCTTCATCGCATCTTCGAAGGAGATACGGACTTCGGTCTCCAGGTCCGCTCCCCTAGTCGCCCCGCGGGTTCGAGCACCCCGGCCTCGACCGGTGAACATGCCGAGGAGGTCTCCGAGGTCTCCGATGTCGCCCGCCCCCTGGCTGAACGGGAACCCCTCCACGCGAACGCGTCCGCTTCCAGCGGGCCACCCACCCGTTCCCGCTCCGCCGAACCCTCCGAAGCCCGAGGAAGCCATCTCCCGGACCTGGTCATACTGCTTGCGCTTCTCCTCGTCGCCGAGCACGTCGTAGGCGGCCGAGATCTCCTTGAAGCGATCCTCGGCGTCCTTGTTCCCCCGGTTCCGGTCGGGGTGGTGCTGCTGGGCGAGCTTCCGGTAGGTCTTCTTGATCTCGGCGGCCGAAGCGTTCTTGGGGACGCCCAGCACCTGGTAGTAGTCCTTCTCGAACCACTCTCGCCGGACGTCTCCGTGTCCGTTCATCCCAGCTCGCGACCCGCGCTGCTCAGCGCCGGACGACCTTCACGCCGGCAGGCCGGATGACGCGCCCTCGGAGCGTGTAGCCCTGTCGCAGGACGTCGCCCACGACGGGCTCCTCTTGGCCTTCGCCGTCGCCCGACTGCATCAGCGCTTCGTGCAGCGACGGGTCGAACGGCTTGCCCAGCGCGTCGATGCGCTCCAGCCCCTCCGAGCGAAGCGTCTCCAGCAGCTTCGCGTACACGAGCTCGACCCCGTGGAGGAACCGCTCGAAGTCGGGCTTCCGCTCCGCGGCCATGAGGGCCAGCTCGAACTCGTCCAGCACCTCGAGCAGGCGCCGCATCAGCGGCTCGGAAGCCATCTCCACCGCGCGGGTCTGTTCCTTCAGCACCCGCTTCCGGTAGTTGTCGAAGTCCGCTGCCAGCCGCTGGAGGTGGTCCCGGTACTCCGACGCCTCCTTCTGCGCCTTGTCGATCGCTCCGAGCTGCGCTCCGCCAGTCCGGGTCTCGCTTGCGGCCGCCGGTGCCGCCGCCTCACCGGGGGCATCCGACCGGACGCGACGCTTGTCGGTCACGCGCACGCGCGGACGGGCCTCTTCTTCCTCGGGGTCTCGCTTGTGCCCGCTCATCCGGACGAGGCCCCCCCTTCGTCAACGATCTCTCCCTCGACGACGTCTGCGTCCCCGGAGGAACCGGACGCATCAGACGACCCGCCAGCCGAACCGCCCGCCGCGGCTTGGGCACCGGGCCCGCCGGAAGCTTGCTGCTGCGCGTACATGGCCTGCCCGACCTTCTGGAAGGCTTGCATAAGGGCATCGGTGGCCTTCTTGATCCGGTCGACGTCGTCGCCCTTCAGGGCCTCCTTGACCTCGTCGTTCGCGGTTCGCACGGCCTCCCGGTCCGCCTCCGGCACCTTGTCGCCGTACTCGGAGAGCGCCTTGTCCACCTGATAGGAGAGCTGGTCCGCGTTGTTCCGAGCCTCGGCGGCCTCCTTGCGCCGCCGGTCCTCGTCCGCGAACTTCTCGGCGTCGCGCACCATCTCGTCGATCTCGTCCTTGCCCAGCGCGGTCCCGCCGGTGATCGTCATCTGCTGCTCCTTGCCGGTGGCAAGGTCCTTGGCGGAGACGTTCACGATGCCGTTGGCGTCGATGTCGAACGCCACCTCGATCTGGGGCATGCCCCGCGGCGCGGGCGGGATCCCCATCAGGTGGAACTTGCCCAACGAGCGCACACCCGGCGAGAACACCGTCTCGGCCTCACCCTGCAAGACGTGGATCTCCACGGTGGTCTGGTTGTCGTCCGCCGTGGTGAACACTTCGCTCTTTCGGGTGGGGATCGTGGTGTTGCGCTCGATGAGCTTGGTGAAGATGCCGCCCTTGGTCTCGACGCCGAGCGACAGCGGCGTCACGTCCAGGAGCAGGATGTCCTTCACGTCGCCCTTCAGCACGCCGGCCTGGATGGCGGCGCCCACCGCCACGACCTCGTCGGGGTTGACGCCCTTGTGGGGCTCTTTCCCCCCCGTGAGGTCGCGGACGAGGTCCTGGATCATCGGCATGCGGGTGGCCCCGCCCACCAGGATCACGTGGTCGATCGCCGAGACGTCCTTGCCCCAGTCCTTGACCGCTTGCTGGAAGGGCCCCTTGCACGCCTCCACGAGGTCCGCGGTCATGCGCTCCAGTTCGGCGCGGGACAGCTTGGACTCCAGGTGGAGCGGCCCCTCCGCCGTGGCCGTGACGAACGGCAGGTTGATCGT
Source organism: Actinomycetota bacterium (assembly GCA_005885025.1). Lineage (GTDB taxonomy): Bacteria > Actinomycetota > UBA4738 > UBA4738 > UBA4738 > AC-52. The sequence goes on from VAYC01000016.1 coordinate 7,776, forward strand.
GGTCTCCATCACCTGCGAGAGCTCGATCTTGGCCTTCTCGGCGGCCTCCTTCAGCCGCTGCATGGCCATCCGGTCCTTCGAGAGGTCGACGCCGTGGGCGTTCTTGAACTCCTTGACCAGCCAGTCGATGATCCGCTGGTCCCAATCGTCGCCACCCAGGTGCGTGTTGCCGGCGGTCGCCTTCACCTCGAACACGCCGTCTCCGATCTCGAGCAGCGAGACGTCGAACGTCCCTCCGCCCAGGTCGAACACGAGAATGGTCTGGTCGTGCTGCTGTTTGTCGAGTCCGTAGGCGAGCGCTGCCGCCGTCGGCTCGTTGATGATCCGAAGGACCTCGAGCCCGGCGATCTGACCGGCCTCTTTGGTGGCCTGCCGCTGGGCATCGTCGAAATAGGCGGGCACGGTGATCACCGCCTGCGTGACCTTGTCGCCCAGGTATGCCTCCGCGTCACGCCTCAGCTTGGCCAGGATCTGGGCGGAGATCTCCTGCGGAGTCCACTTCTTGCCATCGACGTCGAGCGTCCAGTCGCGGCGTCCCATCTCCCGCTTGATCGATCGCACCGTGCGATCCGGGTTGGTGATGGCCTGTCGCTTTGCGACCTCCCCCACCAGGACCTCTCCGGTCTTGGAGAATCCAATGACGGAAGGGGTGATCCTGGACCCCTCTGCGTTCGGGATGACCACCGGCTCCCCCGCCTCCAGCACGGCGACGACGGAGTTGGTGGTTCCCAGGTCGATTCCCACAGCTCGCGGCATTCCGATCCTCCTATTGACGAGACTCTTAGCGCATAGCCAAGATAAAGTCTGAGTGCAAGACTATCAACTTCCGACAGGAGCGTCCAGCCTCCGACGCCTTTTGCCCATGGTGCTAAAGAGGCTTTGCCCGCCCGTCGAAAAAGGGATACAAGGGTGATTGAACACCCTGTGCGAGCGTGCCGATAATTCAGGCCCTTCGCCCGCACAATGGAGGAAGGACCTGGAGGCCACGTGACGAGCGACCCGCCCGATCTCGGCAAGGGCCTGTTCGGCTATCGCAAGTCTGCCGTCAACCAGATCCTGGCCGATCGCGACGTGATGCTGCGGCAGGCGGAAGGCCGGGTCCGTGCGGCCGAGTCCAAGGTGGCTGACCTCCAGAACGAACTCACCTCGATGAAGGACCGCAACACCCGCATGGACGAGCAGGTCGAACGCCTCCGCGCCCAGCTCGAAGTCTTGATGGCGAACGCTCAAGCGGCTCCCGCGGCCATGCCGAGCGCTCCGTCCCAGGCCCCCGCCGTCGCCCCCCCCGCCGAAGAGCCCAGAGCGGCGTCCGAGCCCGATCCAGTGACACCCTGGGAGGACGAGCCGGCGCCCTGGGAGGACGACTTCGGCCAGCCGTCCGTCGCCGCCCTCTCGCCCTTCGGAGAGGAGGGAAGCGCCGTTTCCTATGACGAGTACGGGGAGTCGGTGGCCTCCTTCGAAGGCCTCGATCAGGCGCCCGCGACGCCTGGCGGCGAGACGCACGACGACATGCCCTTGGTCTTCGAGACCGGGGAGGAGCAGCACGCCGACGTGCCGGACTCGGCCCACCTCTTTGGCGAAGCGTTTGGCGAAGCGGCGTACGAGGGCGACTCCGTGACCGACTTCGCCTACGAGACCAGCACCCCCGACGCGGACCACGACCTTGCCTCCTGGGAAGGCCCCATGCCTCCTCCAGCCGCCGAGCCCATGCGAAAGGTGGACGAGATGCGCTACCAGCCCGACGATTCACCGGAGTCCCCTTCCGCACCTGCCGGTGAGGACGACGGATTGTCGTCCGTGCCCTACGGCTTCTCTCTTCAGGCCGCGCAGCCCGATGAAGGCGCGACGAACCACGACTACGGCGATCAGCCGGTGTTCCGCGGGTTCACCGATGACTCGTTCGACGACCCCAACCCGAGCGAATACATCGGACAGCCCGCGGCCCCGATGACTCCGTCGCCCTCCTCGACGTCGCAAGCCCCGGAGTGGCCGGCGGACCCGAGCCTGGCGTGGACGCAGCCCTCCGACCCGGCCCCTGAGTGGCCCGAAACGCAGGCTGCGGCCGAGTCCTCGCTGGAATGGGAGCCGACAAGCGCCCAGCCCACGCACGACTGGACGTCGCAGCCGTCGCCTGTCGAGCCTCTCGCCACGGCCGAGCCACCTCAGGCGGCTGAGAGCGAGCCCCGGGGGGGAGCCTCGTCGCAGTCCGCCACCGACATCACCAACCGCTTCCTCACCGAGGAGCTCAAAGGCATCCTCTCTGCGGCCGAGGAGTCCGCCGCCCGCATCCTGGAGCGGGCTCGGGCCACCAGCGAGCACCAGATAGCACAGTCGAACCGCCTGTGGCGGGAGGTGCAGGCCGAGCTGGCCCGGTTCGCCGCGTGGCGGGAGCAGGTTGAGCCCATCATCCGCTCGGTGCACGCGAAGGTCGAAGGGGTTCGGGGCCAGATCGAGGAGGTCCCGGAGAAGATCCGTCAGGCGCTCGCCCCCATGGCCGATTCGATCTCGATGATCGACTCGGACCTCGCCGAGCTGGCTTCGGCCAGTACACCGCCACTCCTACTCACCCCGAGCGGCCTTGACCCCGGGTCGCCGGTGAACGACTGGCCGATCGGAGAGGGCGAGAGCCCCTCGACCGAAAGCCCCCAAGGGCACATCGAGCGGGGCGGAGGAACCGGACACCTCGCCCGCTGATCCCGCGGGCCAGCGGACGCAGCGCCGCCGACCCCGGAACCCCGGCTGGGGTTTGCGTGCGCTCCCGGCCCGCCAATACACTGCCTCGGCGGTGCTCCGCCCCATCACCCACGACCCGCTGCTCGCATTCAACCTGATCGGTCCGGCGTTCCTCCTGCTCGCCGTGGCCGTCGCGGGAGGCTTGTTCTCGCGCCGCGCCCATCAGCTCTATCAGTTCGTTCGGCTGGGACAGCCGGTGGATCGCCTGGACGACCTTCCCAAGCGCATGGAGCAGGAAGCCACGGTCGTACTCGGCCAGCGCAAACTGTTGCAGCGCCTGGGCCCCGGCCTCATGCACGCCTTCATCTTCTGGGGCTTCATCGTGTTGCTCACCACGATCGTGGAGGCCTTCGCCGAGGTCTTCCAGCCGACCTTCGCCATCCCGCTGTTCGGCCGGTCGGGGTGGCTGGGGTTGGTCCAGGACATCTTTTCCGTCCTGGTGATCATCGGGATCGGGATGGCCCTGTACTACCGGAAGGTGAAGCGGCCGGAACGGTTCAAGGGCAGCCACCTCGAAGAGGCCGACTTCATCCTGGCCATGATCTTCGGCATCATGCTCACGCTCCTGTTCTTGAACGCGACCAGGATCGCCGCAGGGATCAACGAGTCTCCGGCCCGATGGACCCCGGTGTCGAACGCCATCGCCCCGCTGTTCCGCCACATGAGCCACGACGTCCAGGGCTTCTTCGAGCGGCTCTTCCTCTGGTCGCACATCCTGCTGGTACTGGGGTTCCTCGCCTACATCCCCTATTCCAAGCATCTCCACATCTTCGTCTCGGAGCTGAACGTCTTCTTCGCCAACACCAAGGCACGGGGCTGGCTCCGGCCGCTGCACATCGATCTCGACAGGCTGGAGGGTGGAGACGTCCGGCTCGGCGCCGGGACGGTCCAGGACCTCACGTGGAAGGAGATCCTGGACCTCTACGCGTGTACCGAGTGCGGCCGGTGCCAGAGCGTCTGTCCGGCGTGGAACACGGGAAAACCCCTGTCCCCCAAGCTGATCGTGATGAACCTTCGGGACCACCTCTTCCAGGTCGGGCCCGGGCTCGTCCAGGCCAAGCGCGCGGGCGAACCGGGCGAGTCGACGCCGCTGAACCCCGAGGTAGTCGAAGACGAGGTGGTGTGGGACTGCGTCACCTGCGGGGCGTGCATGGAGGAGTGCCCCGTCGACATCGAGCACGTCGACCACATCGTGGACATGCGCCGCAACCTGGTCATGGGTGAATCCCGGTTCCCGCCCGAGGCCGGGACGCTGCTGCGCAACCTGGAAAGCTCCTCCAATCCGTGGGGTCAGCCGCAGTCCAGCAGGGCAGAGTGGGCCAAGGATCTCGGCGTTCCCGTCCTGGAGGATGGGCAGGCTCCCGAATATCTCTATTGGGTAGGCTGCGCCGGCTCCTTCGACGACCGGGCGAAGCGGATCAGCCAGGCGGTCGCCCGCGTGCTCCAGAAGGCCGGCATCGCCTTCGCCATCCTGGGTCCGAGAGAGTTGTGCAACGGCGACCCGGCCAGGCGGATCGGGAACGAATACCTGTATCAGGAGCTGGCGCGGCAGAACATCGAGACGCTCACGAAGGTGGGCGCGCGCACGATCGTGGTGAACTGCCCGCACTGCTTCAACACCATCAAGAACGAATACCCGGACTTCGGAGGCCGCTTCGAGGTCATCCACCATTCCCAGCTGTTCGGCCGACTGTTGAAGGAGGGCCGTCTTCGTCTTACCCAGGAGGTCCAAGAGCTCGTCGCCTACCACGACCCCTGTTACCTGGGCCGCCACAACGGGATCTACGACCAGCCGAGGGAGGTCCTCGAACGCGTCCCGGGCCTCTCCACGACCGAGATGCACCGTCATCGGCAACGGTCGTTTTGCTGCGGGGCCGGTGGCTCGCGCATGTGGCTTGAGGAGCGGATCGGGAAGCGCATCAACACGGAGCGCACCGAGGAGGCCATCTCTACCGGGGCGACCGTCCTCGGCGTGGCCTGTCCCTACTGCCTGATCATGCTGGACGACGGATCCAAGGCCAAGGGGGAGGCCATCAGGGTCCTCGACCTGGCGCAGATCCTGGAACTCTCGGCCGGGGCCGAGCCCGGGGAGGGAGAGGGGGCCGCCGGCCAGCCACCGGCCTACCGGGCTTGAAAAGGACGGCGTAGCCCTTGGCGCGCCGGGCCCGTTAAGCCCCTGGGCCTTTCGCCCGATATTCCTTCCGTGGGAGAAGTGGTCGCGACGCTTGCATCCAAGTAGCTGGAGCCTACAATTTGACTTCCCCATCTTCACAGGACAATCGAAGCCAGCCTCCGGACTTCCCCCCGGACGCTCCTTCCCCCTTCGATGGACTGGGGTCAGGGCGTTCTCGGCTGAGGGCGGTACGGGGCGGGCACCGGATACGGGAGGCCCCGACCGAGATGTCTGGCGAGCCCCGGGAAGGCGTGACCGTGGCCGGATCCGGCCGACGATCCCGCCCCAGGCCGAACGAGCGACGCCCGATCTCAGTCCGGACTCCTGAGAGTCCAGCTCCCCTCTTTGGCGCGGACGATCGGCTGGCCCAAGTGGGCCGAGCTCTCGATGCGATCCGGAGCGACCTGGGTTTCGAGACGGCCACTCTGTTCGTACGAGGCCCCGAAGGATGGGAGCTCCTCCACCGGCAAGGTGTCCAGCAGCCTTGGCACGGGGTGTTCGACCCAGGCGTGCTGGAGGGAACGCCAGAAGCGGCGGAATATCCCGACGTCAGGTCCATCCCCGGGATCGGTTCGAGGCTCGCTCGGCTGGGATGCGCCAGCATGGCGGTGCTCCCGGTCCCCGACGGGGGCCGGCTGCTCCTCGATTCGCACAAGCCGTGCCGGGCCGGGGGATGGATCGAGCGTGCCCGCCCCTATCTGGAACTGCTGTCGATGCTGGCCGGACCGGATTGGGCCGGGCAGGGGTCGCTCCAGAGCCAGCAGGAAGTCGCGGCGCTCGACCGGCTGTTCGCAGCCTGTCAGGACATCCTGGCGCGCTCGACGGCCTCGATCGAAGATCTCCTCGAGGCCAGCCGCCGGGCCCTGGGGGCCGATGAGCTCTTCCTGATCACCGGACAGGCGCCCACGCATCGCATCTTTTCGTCCCCACATCGGGGACGAGCCCCCGCGGCGCCCAACCTCGCGTTGGACGTTCGAAGCACCCCCGGGAGCGGCCTCGACGAGAGCGACATCCGCGACCTCGCCGTCGTCCTGGGCGCGTCCACACGCGCCATGGCAGGGGCAGTGGGACGGGAGGGTGACGACCAAGAGGTTCTCCTGGCCGGATGGGCCGAAGGCCCGGCTCTGTCCTCGGTCTCGATGTCGGTTGCCGCGCGCGCGTTCTCCACGGCTCGAGCCGCGGTGGACGCCCGCCGGCAGGCCGTGTCGAGCCTTCTCGATCGAGAGCGCGCCCGGATGGCCTACGCGTTGCACGACGGCCTGACCCAGACGGTCACCGGCGCGGTGCTCCAGCTCGACGCCCTCGCCAAGCGGATCCAAGCGGACCCCGCGGGCGCGCTGGCCATCCTGGAGACGGCCAAGACCGAGATTCGCCGCTCGTTGGCCGAGCTGCGCGGCATGTTGTTCGACCTCTCCCCGAGCCTGGAGAGCGAGCAGCGGCACGATGAACCATTGACCCGATACGTCGAGGACGTCGTCAAGCGGTGGCGCCTCCCGGCCCGAGTTGCGGTGGAAGGCGACCTCACGGGGATCCCGGCGCGGGTGCTCTCGGTCGCCTACGTCGTCATCCGCGAAGCGCTGGCCAACGCGGCCAAGCACGCTGCGGGCCAGGGCGTCACCGTGACGCTGGCGGCAGGCGACAACGACCTCATGGTGATCGTCGGTGACGGCGGGCGTGGCTTCAGCCACGAGGACGAGACCGCGGCGCGAGAAGCCCACCACGTCGGCCTCGATCTCCTACGCAGGCGCGTCGGTGAGGTCGGCGGACACCTTCGGATCGAGTCACGCCCCGGGAAGGGGACACGAGTCATCGCCAGGTTGCCCATGCACGGGGTGGCGTCATGAAAGTGTTGTTGGTCGAGGACCACACGCTGGTTCGCCGGGGACTCGCCCAGCTCCTCGTCACCTGCGTCAAAGGCGCGGAGGTCACCGAGGCCGCCGACGCCGACCAGGCCGCGGAGATCCTCAAGCACACGGCCCATGACGTGGCGCTGGTGGACGTCCGGATGCCCGGCCGGGACGGGCTCGAGCTCCTCAAGGAGATCCGCCAGTCCTGGCCCCAGCTCCCGGTGATCATGCTGTCGAGCTACGACAACGGCGAGTACGTGAAAGCTGCGCTGGCCGAAGGGGCCGCCGGATACCTCCTCAAGGACACCACGCCCGAGGACCTGGCTCAGGCGATCGTGGTGGCCCTGTCCGGCTCCGGCAACGTGCTCTCGCCGCGGGCGGTCCGAAACCTCTTCGAGGGCTCGATGCGGGCCGACGGCGCCGACGGGAAGGAGAACCCGCTCCCCGACGCCGGTCTCACCCGGCGGGAATCCGACGTGCTCCATCTCTTGGCCGGCGGAGCGAGCAACCGCGAGATCTCCCGGCAGCTCTTCCTCTCGGAGAAGACCGTCAAGGCGCATCTGGCCGCGGTGTTCCGCAAGCTCGGGGTGACCAACCGGACCCAGGCCGCGATGCAGGCGGTGGCGATGGGGCTGGGTCCTCCGGGCCTCCTGGCCGGCCGGCTGCCCGTCGTCGGAGCCGAGCGCGCTCGAGGCGCCTGAGCCCGGCCCTTCCTCGCAGGTCCACGCACGGCCATTCGCAGTAGCGCCCGGGCGGCCTTTCGTCCCTTTCGTCCGTTGCGGACCTCCTCCTATGCTGGTTGATTCACCGAAGCAGGCGGGCGGCAAGGCGTCGTCCGATGGCCGGCCACGGCCGGCAGTCCCCTGCCGGGACCTGACATGGGCGGAAACGAGCCAGCGGACAAAGACGGGACGGAGCCCGGCGTGCAGCCGGGCGACTCCATCCTTGATGCCGTCGGCGAAGCGTTCGAACCTCGACCGCCCGCCTTCCCACGGGCCGAAGGCCCCGTCGACCCCACAACGAAGGGCGGCCATCCATCCCCTCTGTTGCGGCGCCGGGAGGTTTCCTCCGCCGTCCGGTTCGGACGCCGGACTTCCCTGTTCAGCCCGTCGCCCCAAGAACGCCGGGCCCGCCTGTCCGAGTTCGCATCGACGGGCGTCGAGGCTGGCCAGGTGGAAGCCATCGCCCGAGTCCTGACCGCAGACCCCGATCCCGACATCCGAATCGCTGCGGCCCGCCTGCTCGCCGAGGCGAGCCGGAAGGTCCCCCTTCCGCTGTTGGCAAGGGCGCTGGCCGATCCTCACGATGGGGTCCGGAGCGCGGTGGTCCGCCTGGCAGCGGTCCACGGCGCGGACGCCGTGCCGATCCTTCTTCCCCTGGTCACCCAGCGCCGGTGGCCTGCCACGCAATCGGCCGCCCTGGAGGTGGCGCCCGACCTGCTGGGCCCTGGCATCTCCCCCTCCGACTCCGAGCTGGAGCGTCTTCTCACCTCTGTCGGGAGCCTTGATCCTCCTCCGCTGCCGATGGAACGGCCCGGCCTGGAATCACTGTCCCGGGCGGTCGGGCCATCACGTCTGGCCCGTTGGTTCGGTACGGTCGACATCACGCGATTGGGTGCGGCTCGCCTCGCCATGTTGGCCCGGACACCGCCTGCGCTCCGAGCCCTGGCGACGCTGGCCGATGACCCCCTCGACGAGATCCGCGTGCTGGCCGCGAATGCCGCACGGCTCGCCCACGAAGCCGCAGCTGTGACGACTCCCTCGTCGGATCGCCCGGCGGACGCACCCCAGGCAGCAATGGCCCCTCCGCTCAAGGCCGAGGAGGCCGAGCCGGCCATCATCGCCTCTTTGGCCCGGGCCCTGACCGATCCGGCTCAACCCGTCCGGGGCCAGGCCCAGGCTGCCCTGGAACGGCTTCCGCGGAGCCTGGTGGCGCGATGGGTCGAACGGGCACTCGGCCAGGAGGAGACGAACGAGGCTGATCTCGCCGCCCGGGTCGCGGGGCGACTGGGGATCGGGTCAGCGGCCAAGGGCCTGTTCGAGCGGGCCGCAGGGGCGCCCGCCGAGGCCCGGGGCCCCTATCTCGCGGCGCTGTCGGCGCTTCGGCTCGAGCCAGACGAACTGGTTCGCTTGGCCTCCGAGGCGGAGCCTGCCCACCGCCAGACCGCCGTGAGCCTGGCCTGGCAGGTGGGAGGGCGAAGGGTCCTCCCCCACCTGTCCCGGCTGCTGGCCGACTCGGCCGGGGCGGTCCGCATGGCGGTGATCGAACTGTTGTCCGAGTCCGCCGATCCCTCGATCGCAAGCCTCGCGCTGGATCGGTTGGCGAACGATGCGTCCGCCGCAGTTCGGGCCACGGCCATCCACGCCCTTGCGAGCGCCGATCCCTCCATTCGTCAAGGGGCTCTCTTCAAGGCGCTCTCCGACCCCGATCCCGATGTCCGCTCCACGGCGGTCGAGGCGCTGCCGAAC
>VAYC01000017.1 GCA_005885025.1 Actinomycetota bacterium
GCCGTGGAGTTGGCGGCCCGGGCTGGGAGCACGGAGGCTACGAACCTCGTCATGGCGGCGCTCCAGGATCCTCACGCGCTCGTGCGCCGAACCGCAGCCGCGGCCATGACCATGTTGCGCGCTCCGGCTGCGGTGCCCGCCCTGGCCCGATCGCTGTCCGACCCCCAGGCTGAGGTCCGCGTGGAAGCCGTGCGAGCCCTTGGCCTCATCGACGACGACGCGGTTCCGGACCAGTTGATCACCTGTCTCAAGGATCCCGAGGTTCGGGTGCGACAGATGGCGGCCGACGCCCTCGCCCGGTGGCATTCCCCCGCGGTCGCCAGGAGGCTCGCCGCCGCGCTGCGGTCGCCGGACCTTCGCCGGCCGGCCGGCGAAGTCCTGG
>VAYC01000301.1 GCA_005885025.1 Actinomycetota bacterium
CGTCCTCTCCGGCAATCGGGTCCAGACGATCACCGAGGCCAAGGCGACGCTCGTCTCTTCGACCGGCCAAACGCTCGGCACTGGCGTGGGCGTCCACCAGACAGCTCTCTACGACCTCCTGCTAACCATGGGGCTGGTACTGCTGCTGGTGTTCCTGAACCGCAAGGCACGCCGCACCGGCGTGCTGTTCTGGACCTATGCGGTCTGGTACGGCACCGGCCGCATCATCACGGACTTCCTCCGCGTGGAGAACCGGTTCCTCGGCCTGACCGGGAGCCAGTGGACCAGCATGATCGTGGTGGCGTTCGGCGTGTTCACTCTGGTGCGGTTCGCCCTCCGGCCGGCCGCCGTGGAGCAATCGGAACCTGCGGGCCCCGGCCCGCCGCCCGCGGCGGCCTGATCTCCGTCTTCCGCGGAACCCCCGCCCGCCGGGGGGCGTACATGGAGTGGAATGTCTCCATGGGGGGCCGACCACTGGAGGAAATCGAACTCGTCGACCGGGCAAAGCGGGGCGATGTGGGCGCCTACGAGGAGCTCGTTCGGAGGCATCAGAGCCTTGCCGCCCGGACCGCCTACGTCATCACGGGCCAGGCGGCCGACGCGCAGGACGCGGTTCAGGAGGCCTTCGTGAAGGCGTATCGGTCGCTGGGGCGGTTCCGGGAGGGCGCGGCCTTCCGGCCCTGGCTGCTGCGGATCGTGGCCAACGAGGCCATCAGCCGGCGCCGCGCCGTTCGCCGCCAGACCACGCTGGCTCTCCGGGCTGCCGAGGGCCGCCTCCAGGGCGATGCGGTCCCATCCCCGGAAGGGGCGGCCCTCGAGCAGGAACGCCACCGCGAGGTGGTGGCCGCCGTCGCCATGCTGCGGCCGGAGGACCGTCTGGTGATCGCCTACCGGTACTGGTTCGAGCTGTCGGAAGCCGAGATGGCCGAAGCGCTGGGGTGCCCGAGAGGGACTGTGAAGTCCCGTCTGTCCCGGGCCCTGGCGAGGTTGCGGGAGCATCTGGTGGCGGCCGGCGCCGACCCCGAGGAGGGGGAAAGGGTGGCATTGGATGTCTAGCAGGTGGCAGGCGGCAACGTCGGAGGATTTGGAGCGCGCCCTGGCCCAGGCCGCGTCCTTCGTCGCCTACCCGGAGGTCGGTGACCTGTCCGGCGTGGTCGCGAGGCGGATCCGCGAGGCCCCCGCCCTTGCCCCCCGCCGGCGGGCCCTGCCGAGTCTTCGCGAGCTATTTCGCCCGGCAGCCCGGCCCATCCTCCAGCCGGCATGGCTGAAGGCCGCCGTCGCTGTGGCCGTCGCGGTGGCGATGTTCACCGGTACCCTGGTGCTCTCACCGACCGCTCGGCACGCCGTGGCCGGGTGGCTCGGTCTGCGCGGTGTGAAGATCGAGATCGTCCCCTCGCCATCGATCACGGTCCCCCGGTTGCTGGGCACCGGTCTGGACCTCGGCGACAGGGTGACCCTGGCCGAGGCCCAGCCCCAGGTGCCCTTCGAGATCCTCTTTCCCGCCGAGCTCGGACCGCCCGACGAGCTCTACCTTCGCACGGACCTCGCCGTCGACGAGGTCACCTTGGTCTACCGGGCGCGCCCGGGCCTTCCCGCTGCTGCCGCGACCGGTGAGGGACTCCTCATCGGCGAGTTCCAGGCCGGGATCGACAACCAGCTCATCGAGAAGAAGGTCGGGTCGCAGGCCACCAAGATCGAACCGGTGAGCGTGGACGGGCAGCCCGGTTACTGGATCGAGGGGGCCCACGAGGTGTACCTCATTGGACCCGACGGGGAGCAACTCGCCGACACCGTGCGCCTGGCCGGCAACGTCCTCCTGTGGGAAAAGGGGAAAGTCACGCTCCGGCTCGAGGCAGACATCAGCAAGGCCGAGGCGCTCCGGATCGCCCGGTCGGTCGGCTGAGCGGGAACCACCACCACTCGAGCGGCGTAAGAGGTTCGGGAACGGAGAAAGGAGCCAAGCCATGGGCAGGCGAGCGTTCGCCGCCGTCGTGTTTCTCCTCATCGCGCTCTCACTCGGGGCGCCGGCAGCGATGGCCGGAGGAGGGTGCCACGGCGGAGAGTTCAATGACGCGCGCGGGGTGAAGGTCGATCTCGTGTCGGCGTGCTTCAGCCCCACCGTCATCCGGATCCAGCCCGGCCAGCGGGTGACGTGGACGAACCAGGACAGCATGGTTCACACCGTGACCGGGGCGGCTTACCGATGGGGGAGCACCAACGAATTGGGCACCCACCAGTCCATCAGTTTCCGCTTCGCCGCTTCCGGCGTGTTTCCGTACTTCTGCGTGATCCACCCGGGGATGGTGGGTGCCGTGGTGGTGGGCGACGGAACGTCCAGCGATACCACGACTCAAGACATCGTGCCCGTTGTGGGCACCCCCGCTCCCACCCCGCCCGCCGCGCAGCCGGCCCAGGCGCCCGTGGCCGTCCACGGAGTGTCCCGCGTGTGGCGGGTCGCGGCGATCGCGGGGTTCGCGCTGTTCCTGGCAGCCGCCGTGGTGCTGGCGGCCCAGTTCGCCATGACCAGGAGTCGGAGGGCAGCGGCCAGGGCGTGATCAGCTCCAAAGAGAGCCGGCCTCCGTATGCTGGGCGGATGCCGCTGAGGCCTGCTCTCTTCGTGTCGCTGCTGATCGCCACCGCGGCATGTTCGGGCAGTCCCAGCGTCGCCCCAACACCGCCGATCCCAACGATCAGCCCGAGCAGTGGCAACGAGCCGACCTCGCCGAGCCCGAGCAACGTCCCGGACCTCTCGAAGGTGAAGGTCGGGCTGAAGAAGATCGCCACGCTGGACGGGGCCCTGGCGATGGCGGTCCGGGGCAACGACTCGGCCCTGTACGTGGCCGAGCAGGGCGGGAAGATCATGGCCATCCGCGGCGGGCACGTCGATCCCAATCCGGTACTGGACGTGAGCGGCAGGATCAGCAGCGGAGGCGAGCGAGGGCTGCTCGGTCTCGCGTTCTCGCCCGATGGCGGGTTCCTGTACGTCAACTACACCGACCACAGCGGCGACACGAACGTCGTCGAGTACCGAATGAACGGGAACCGGGCCGATGCCGGAAGCGCCCGGCAGGTCCTGCTGATCCGCCAGCCATTCGCGAACCACAACGGCGGCAACGTCGTGTTCGGCCCCGACGGCTATCTCTATATCGGCATGGGCGACGGAGGGAGCCAGGGAGATCCGATGGGAAACGGCCAGAACCTCGGTGTCCTCCTCGCGAAGCTGCTGCGGATCGATCCGCGCCCAAAGGGCAGCAAGCCGTACGGG
>VAYC01000302.1 GCA_005885025.1 Actinomycetota bacterium
GCAAGACCGTCCTCCGCGAGCCCGAGCTGCGTCAGGCCCTCACCGACCCGGCGCTCCCCGCCGACCGCAAGAAGGCGGTCATCGAGGACTTGCTGGGGGGTAGGGCCAGCCGGCACACGGTGACGCTCCTCGGATTCATCGTCGACCAGGGCAGGGCCAAGGACCTTCCCCGCATCATCGAAGCCATGGCCGAGCTGGCGGCGGAGCGTCGTCGGCGCGCTGTGGCGGAGGTCCGAACGGCCGTTCCCCTAGACGCGAAGCGCCGGGACAGCCTGGCCAAAGCGTTGTCGGACGCGACGGGCAAGGACGTGGAGCTGAAGGTGTTGATCGATCCCTCGGTCATCGGCGGGGTCGTCGCACAGGTCGGGGACCAGGTGTTCGACGGCTCGATCAAGCGGAGACTCGAACTCGCTCGCGAGCAGCTCGTTCGGATGCGATGAGGCTCGCCGGCGACAGGAGGTCGTGAGCGGTGGCCCAGACGAGGAAACGGAACGAAGCCGGGGACGCGTCAGCGTCACCCAACGGCGATCCCGAGCTGACGATCTCGCCCGGAGAGATCGCCACGGCCCTCCGCAAGTACGTGGAGGGCTTCGAGCCCTCCATGGAGCGCGAGGAGGTCGGGCGGGTCCTCACCACCGGTGACGGGGTGGCCACCGTCGAGGGGTTGCCCCGGGCCATGGCCAACGAGCTCCTCGAGTTCCCGAACGGCATCCTCGGCATCGCCTTCAACCTGGACGAGGACACCATCGGCTGCATCGTGCTGGGGGAGCCCGACGAGATCGAGGAGGGCGACCCCGTCAAACAGACCGGCCGCATCCTCTCCGTCGGTGTCGGCGACGGCGTCCTGGGCAGGGTCATCACTCCGACCGGCGAGCCGCTGGACGGGAAGGGCCCCATCCAGTTCGAGGACTACCGGGCGCTCGAGATCCAGGCACCTACGGTGGTCGAGCGCCAGCCCGTGAAGGAGCCGCTCCAGACCGGGATCGTGGCCATCGATGCGATGACCCCGATCGGGCGGGGCCAGCGAGAGCTCATCATCGGCGACCGCCAGACCGGGAAGACCGCCATCGCCGTCGACACGATCATCAACCAGCGCGAGAACTGGGCGAGTGGTGATCCGAACAAGCAGGTCAAGTGCATCTACGTGGCCGTGGGACAGAAGGCCTCCACCGTGGCCGAGGTGGTTGGCGCCCTCGAGGAGAACGGAGCCTTGGATTACACGGTGGTGGTCAACGCCTCAGCCGCCGAGCCGGCTTCGTTCAAGTACATCGCCCCCTACGCCGGCGCCGCTATCGGGGCGCACTGGATGCACAAGAAGCAGCACGCGCTGATCATCTACGACGACCTGTCGAAGCAGGCCGACGCCTATCGCGAGATCTCGCTGCTGGTGCGCCGCCCTCCCGGCCGCGAGGCCTATCCGGGGGACGTCTTCTACCTCCACTCGCGGCTTCTGGAGCGCGGGGCCAAGCTCTCCGACGACCTCGGCGGCGGCTCGCTCACGGCCCTGCCCATCGTGGAGACCAAAGGCGGTGACGTCTCCGCGTACATCCCCACGAACGTCATCTCGATCACCGACGGTCAGATCTACCTGGAGAAGGACCTGTTCAATGCCGGTGTCCGGCCTGCCATCAACGTGGGCATCTCCGTGTCCCGGGTAGGCGGCAACGCCCAGATCAAGGCCATGAAGCAGGTGGCCGGCCGCATGCGCTTGGATCTCGCGCAGTACCGGGAGCTGGAGGCCTTCGCCACGTTCGGTTCCGAGCTGGACAAGGCCTCCCAGGCGCAGCTCGATCGGGGAGCGCGGGTGGTGGAGACCCTGAAGCAGCCGCAGTACCAGCCCATGCCGGTCGGGCGACAGGTCACGATGATCTTCGCCGTCACCCAGGGGTTCATGGACGACGTCGCGGTCGAAGACATGAAGCGCTTCCTGAGCGAGTTCCTCGACTACATGGAATCGCGGCACCCCGAGATCGGCAAGGCCATCACCGAGCAGGGCGCACTGTCGGACGACCTGACGAAGGCCCTGGAGGAGGCGATTCGGGACTTCCGCCTGACCTTCCAGCCCTCCGAGGGTCACCCTCCCTTGAAGGAGGCCGGCGCCGAACCGCTCGCCGAGCTCGAGCAGGAGGCCTTGAAGCGATTCCGGCGCCCCAGCCCGGAGGAGTTCCAGCGCAAGGCCGGGCCGGCGGCGGATGCCGGCGGCGCGCAGGTCCCCGGATAGGTCGGGTTCCCCGTGGGCGCGAAGCTCCGCGAGGTCAGGCGTCGGATCCGCACGGTGCAGTCGACCATGAAGATCACCAGGGCCATGGAGCTCATCGCCACGTCGCGCATCCTCAAGGCCCAACAGCGTGTGGAGGCGGCCCGGCCGTACGCGGAACGCCTCACGGCGGCCATCACGGACGTGGCATCGGCCAGCGCGGCGCTGAGCCACCCCTTGCTGGAAGAGAGGCCCGAGCCGAAGGGCGCGGCGGTGTTCGTGGTGACCTCGGACCGCGGGCTGGCCGGTGCGTACAGCTCCAACGTCCTGCGGCGGGGCGAGGAGCTGTTCACGCTGCTCCACCAGGAAGGCAAGGAGGTCAAGCTGTTCGTCTCTGGGCGCAAGGGTCTCTCGTACTACCGGTTCCGGCAGCGGCCAATCGAGCAATCGTGGGTGGGCTTCTCCGAGACGCCATCCTACGACGACGCCAAGCGCATCGCGGACGCCATGATCGACCGGTTCACCCAGGGCGACGTGGACGAGATCCATGGCGTGTTCACCGACTTCGTGTCGGCCATCCGCCAGCGGCCGGTCGCTCGGCGGTTCGTGCCGATGGTGTTCGAGGAGGCCGAACGGCCGGAGGCGGGGCCGGTCACCCAGTACCTCTTCGAACCGGACCCGGAGGCGCTGCTCGAGGCGCTCTTGCCACGGTACGTGGAGACCCGCGTGTACAACGCGTTGCTCGAGTCCGCGGCCTCCGAGCACGCCGCTCGACGACGGGCGATGAGCGCCGCGACCGACAACGCGGAGGACCTCATCAAGGTCCTGACCCGGGT
>VAYC01000279.1 GCA_005885025.1 Actinomycetota bacterium
CCGTCCTTGATCCGCACGATGTGGATCTCGTCGACCTGGACCTTCTTCCCGGTGGCGGGGATGCCCATCAGCTCGCCCTGGTGGGTGCCCCGAGAGATCGACCGAATGACCACTTTGTCGTCCTCGGCCACCATGTCGACGATCTCCTCGGAGAAGTCGGGAAAGGCGGCCCTCAGCATCTTGAAGATGTACTTGACGCCTTCCAGCCCCGCTGGCTGTCCGGGCATGGGAGTGTGGTCGACGCTGTCCTCCGTGATGTAGTTCCCGAAGGCGTCGTAGTCGCCCTTCTCCGCGACTTCCCAGAACCCTCGAACCAGCTCCTTGTTCTCCTTCGTGCCCATCCTTCCCCCTTTCGCCGCTCATCGGTGAGAGCAGCAACGTACAGGAGGGGAGGGCGACCGTGCCAGGCCTGGCACGAGAGGACTAGTCGGGGACCCTCGCCGGCACAACAGCGACGCACATGAGCTCGACCTTGGCCTTCGGGTCGAAGAGCGCTCCCACTTCGAGGATCGCCATGGCGGGGTAGTGCGGGCCGAAGCGTCGCCGATACGTGGCCCCGACGTCCCCGAGACACGAGCGGTACTCGTCGGCGTCGGTGACGAAGATCTGCATCGACACGAGGTCCTCGGGATGGCCTCCGGCAGCGGCCAGGGCTTCCACCACGTTGCTGCACGCCTGGTCGAACTGCTCGACCAGGGTCTCGCCCGCGAGGACGCCGTCCGGGCGGTGCCCGGCCTGGCCGCTGAGGAAGACCATCATCCCGGGGGCGGGGACCACCACGTGGGCGAAGCCGATGGCCGGGGGGAGCCAGGCGGGGTTCAGGATGAGGTGGGGGGTCGCCGGGGGCTTCGCCTGGGCGGCCGGCACCACCCGCGGCGCGCCTTGGTCGCCGGCCTCCTCGTCGGCCGCTTCGTCCTCGCTCATCGCCCACTCCATTTGGGATCCCGCCTCGTTTGGAATGCCTCATAGAACTCGGCGTGATCCTGGCTCTTCATGAGCAGGGCCTGGGCGATCGCCTCCAGCTCGAGCGAACCGGCAAGGTCCATGTCCATTTCGCGCGAGAGGAGCATCTTGGTGGTGGCATAGGCAAGGGTGGGGCCGCCGGCCAGGCGGCGGGCCAGGTCCTTCGCCCGGCCCGCCAAGGCCCCGTCGTCGACCACGGCGTTGGCCAGCCCGATCTGAAAGGCGCGCTGGGCGTCCACCTTCTCGCCCAGCATGAGCAGCTCGGTCGCCCTCCCGATCCCGACGAGCCGGGGCAGGAGGTACGCCGAGCCCATGTCCGCTCCGGCCAACCCCACCTTGGTGAACAAGAAGGAGAACGTTGCCGACGCCGCCAGGACGCGGAAGTCGGCTGCCAGGGCGATGACGGCGCCGGCGCCTGCCGCCACGCCGTTCACGGCGGCGATGATCGGAGTGGGGCTCTCGCGCATCCGCTGGATCACCGTGCCGGCCATTCGCGTGAAGTCCAGGAGGTCCTTCGTGCCCATCTCCAGGAGCTTGCCGATGATCTCGTGGACGTCGCCGCCCGAGCAGAAACCGCGCCCGGTCCCGATGATGATGAGTGCGCGGACGTCGTCGCGCTGGGGAAGCTCCGCCAGGATGTCTCGGAGATCGGCGTACACCTCCAGCGTGAGGGCGTTGAGCTTCTCCGGTCGGATGAAGGTGATCGTGCCGACGTGATCTTCGTCGACCTCGAACCGGAAGTGTTGCCAATCCTTCGTGAACTGGGCCGACCCGCGAAACGGGCTCACTCGAAGGCCTCGATCCCGGTGATGGCCTGGCCGAGGATCAGCGTGTGGATCTCGTTGGTCCCCTCGTACGTGAGGACCGACTCGAGGTTGTTCATATGCCGGATGATCGGGTACTCGAGCGTGATGCCGCTCGCTCCCAGGATCGATCGTGCCTCGCGCGCGATCTTCAGGGCCTCGCGGACGTTATTGAGCTTTCCGAGGCTGACGTGCTCGGGGGCGAGTCGGCCCTCGTCCTTCATCCGGCCGAGGTGGAGCGCAAGGAGCGTTCCCTTGTTCAGTTCGACCAGCATGTTGACCAGCTTCTGCTGGGTGAGCTGAAACCCCCCGATGGGCCGGCCGAACTGCACGCGCGACTTCGAGTAGTCGAGCGCGGTCTGGTAACAGGTACGCGCGGCGCCCATCACCCCCCACACGATGCCGAACCGAGCCTCGTTCAGGACGGACAGCGGTCCGCGCATACCGCGCACCTCGGGCAGGACGGCGTCGGCGGGGAGCCGGCACTCGTCGAAGACCAGTTCCGAGGTGACCGACGCCCGCAGCGAGAGCTTGCGTTCGATGTCCTTGGCCGTGAACCCATGGGTCCCCTTTGGGACCAGGAACCCGCGAACGCCCTCGTCGGTCCTGGCCCACACCACCGCCACGTCGGCGATGCTCCCGTTGGTGATCCACATCTTCGTTCCGGAGAGGATCCAGTCGCTCCCGTCGCGGCGCGCGGCGGTCCGCATGCGGGCGGGGTCGCTTCCGAAGTCGGGCTCGGTGAGCCCGAAGCACCCGATGACCTCGCCCTTGGCCATCCGCGGCAGCCACTCCTGTTTCTGCTCTTCGGACCCGAAGGCCCAGATGGGGAACATGGCCAGCGATCCCTGCACGGACACGAAACTGCGGAAGCCGCTGTCCCCGGCCTCGAGCTCCAGGCACGTCAAGCCGTAGCTCACGGAGTTCGTTCCGGCGCAGCCGTAGCCGGACAGGTGCATGCCGAGCAACCCCAGTCCGGCCAGCTCTTTGGCCACCTCCACGGGGAACTCGCCGCGATCGAACCATCCCTCGATGCCGGGGAGGACGCGTTCCCGGACCCACGTCCGAACGGTGTCGCGGATCATGCGTTCCTCGTCGTCGAGCTGTGCGTCGAGGCCGAGGAAGTCCAGAGGGTCGAGGGCCATCTGCTGCTTTGTCTGCCTGGTCGTGACCATGGCCAGTGTCACTTTATACGCCGCTCGACCACCCACGGGGCCCGGTCCGTGTATCCTTCCGGAGACGGCAACGAAGCCCGAGTCACTGAGAGGAGGGATGTCAGATGGCCAGATCGGTTACCTCGGCAAGACCACGGCCGCGTCCCTCCGGACCCTCGACCTAGCCGCTCGCATCGCCTGATCGGCTCTCGGGCCGCCCTGAGGGGCGGCCTTTTCGTTTCCCACCGAGGTCGATCAGGAGGCTCGCAATGTTGCAGAACGAATCGTTCGACTAC
>VAYC01000018.1 GCA_005885025.1 Actinomycetota bacterium
AGAGGTACGGGATCAGGTTGTCGGACGGGCGCTGGAACATGTAGCCAACCAATCGCCGCCGCATCGACCGCCGCCGGCCGGCACCGAGGGCGGAGACCTCGACGTCGCCGACCCGAACCTGTCCGGCGGTGGGACGGTCGATGCACGCCAGGATTCGAAGGAGGGACGACTTCCCCGAGCCCGATGGACCGACCACCGCGGTGATGGCCGCCGAGGAGAACGTGGCGTCGATCCCCTTCAGGGCATGCACCTCGCCGGTGGCGCTCCAATAGATCTTGACCAGCCCCACGCACGAGGCCGCGGCCTTCGACGCAACGACCTGCGTGGGCGCTTGGGCTTCAGCCGGCAACGCGCATCACCTCCGAGACCCGCGCGCGTTCGGCTGCATGCTGCACGCGCCACGCGCCGAGCCACGCCGCGGCCAGGACGGCCAGTGCGGTGAGGCCGAACACCGCCAGGGGCAGGCGGAACAGCGGCGCGGGCGGTAGCTGAGGGAGGGGATCCAGCCGGCCGTATACGATGCGCGCCGCGATCCGGGCCAGGCCGATCCCGACCACGCAGCCCAGGGCGAGCAGCACCCCCAGCTCCAAGGCCACGGACGTGCGATGCGACCGCCGCGACAGTCCCATTTGGCTGGCCAGCGCGTACGAGATCGCTCGCCCTCGCTGACGTGCTTCCAGATAGAGCAGGATGCCGACCAGCACGATCAGTCCGGCCATGATGCCCAGCGCCTGGAGGAACCCGAAGACCCACGAGAAGGGCAGGAACGAGGGGTTGCGCTGGATCTCGTGGGTGGTAGCCACTGCAAGTATGTGCGCGCCTTGGGCCCGGATGGCCTGCTCCGCCCTTCCAGCGTCGCCCTTCGTCCAAATAGCGCGAAGCCCCGGCGCCTTGCGCTCGGCCAGAGCCTGCCGGTCGGCCACCACCAGCGGTTCGTCCGGGGCCATCCCCGGAAACGCCCTCGCCGTCTCCACTACCCGGATCGGAATCTCCACATTCCCTCCGCGGAAAAACATGGACTCACCCGGCGCCGTCGGCACCGATCCGCCGGCGACGAGCACGGGGAGAGGAGCCGATCCTCCCTGCGGTGGCTTCAGCTCCTCGAGGATCTGCCCCAGCGAGGCCGAGGCGAAGCTCGAATCCCAGAAGGCCGCGCGAGCGAACGTCGCCCTATCCACCCCGAGGACACTCACGAGCGTCTGATCGGGGAGTGTGTACGCGGAGTCGATCTGAGTGACCGCGGTGGCGTTCGGCGAAAGCGATCGGGGCACCTCGATGTTCTCCGCAACGGTGACCGACACGTCGCTTCCCGTGAACAGGAGTGCCTTGGCGTTCGTCGTGGCCCCCAGCGAGGATCTGAGCGCGCCAGCGTAGGAGAGGATCCCGATGGCGAGGGCGGCGGCGGTCACCAGGGCCACGGCGATGCGCGAGGCCGCCGCCAGCCTGCGCGAAGCGAGATAGGCGGGCGAGGGCCAGGAGCGGCCAGACGCCCGCAGTTTCGGAAGCAACCTCCGCAGTCCTCTCACGGCGATCCCGGCGCCTCCGGCGATGAACAAGATCGGGAACAGGACGATCAGGAAGTCGATCTTCGGGACGCCGTTCTGCACCGGCTGGGTTCCCCTCGTGAGGATCTCGTACAGCGCCGCCCCGGCGAGCCCGAGGACGGCAAGCTCCCAGGGCGCCGCCCCCAACGCGCGATGTCCTCGCACGGGTTCGGACTCCGCGGCTCGGTGGGCCCCGTACCCGCCGACGATCGACAGGAACACAACGCCGACTGCCGTCGTCCACAGGACCTGGCGAAGAGCAGCGGACGGAGCTCCCGCATCGAGGAGGTCAGTCGGTCCGAGGATCTTTGCCAGCCAGACCCCGGCCGCCCACCCGGCGAAGGCCGCGCCCGCGGCAATCGGGAGGGCCTCCAGGAGCACCTTCGTCCCCAGCCCGACCGACCCGACGCCCTTGGCGGACAGGAGATGGACCTCTGCGCGCCGGCGATCGACCCAATAGATCCCGGCTGCGGCCACTACCATTAGGGCCACGGCTCGAGCGGCCAGCGATATCGCCTGGACCGGTCCGCGCAGTGCGGCCTGGGTCGCCTCGGCTTTGTCGGCAATGAAAGAGAGCTGCGAGGAGGTCCGGCCGGGCCCCCCGAGCGGAGAGGCGTAGCCTCCGAAGAAGGTGCCCGGGGTGCGAGCTCCGATCTTCTGCCCAATCGCTTGCATGTTCGCCACCAGGGTCTGCGCTTCCGGCACGGTGAGGCGCCGAGGCTGAACGGGGAAGACCCAGGTGAACTCGGCGTCGCGCTCGCCGAGCTTCCGAGACAACGAGAGGAACGTGGCCTCGTCCGCGATCAGGAAGGGAGGCGGCGGAGGACGGTTGTCGAATACGCTCAATGGATAGATCAGATGGTCCTGCCAGCACCAGAACCGAGCCCTGGGCAGGGTCACCAGGTCCCGGTAGACGGCCGCCACCCGCACCTTGGCCGTTCGAGGGCCGACTCCCAGGACGTTGGTCAGCGTGACCGAGTCGCCGGGTTCGACCTTGAATGCGGTGGCGGCGCTGGCTGGGAGCCATACGCCCTTTCCGCCAGCGGATCCGATCGTCTGCACGTGGGAGAAGGCGCCGGGCCTGGTGTACAGGCGGACCTGCCGCGGTAGCGCGGAGCTCGTACCCCCGGACACCTGGATGGTGATGCCGACGATCTGGAGCTCGGGAGGACCGAGATGCCCGATCCCCCGGTCCACTCGGTTCATCAATGCGTCCGCGCTGCGGATCTGGGCGAGCGCGTCCACGCTGGGCTGGTTGTAGAAGAACCCGGAGTTCAGGGCCTCCCCGCCGACCGGCGCGTGCGCTTGATGGGTGAGCGCGACGTCCCACGGACAGGTCGCCGCGATCCCATCCTGGAGGGTGGCGTTGCCGGCCGAGGAGAGGAAGAGGGGACTGGACGCCCCGGCCACCGAGAGGATGACCAACGCGCTCCCGATCGCCAGGAGCAGACCCGGGAACCGAACCAACAGGAAGGGGGCCCGCAGCCAGGGTGACGCCGTCGCCAGGCCGAGGCGCGTCCGGACGCCACCATCCCGGGCGGGACGGTGCGACTTCGATCGGGCCCGGCGGGCTGGTGCTCCCTGGCTCATCGCCCCCCTCAGACGAAAACGGCGCTTCTTCCCGACATACGGAAGCTGGAAGCGGGAAGTTCCGCCCCGTTATACGGAAAGGCGCAGGCAAGGGAGTTTCGGGCTCACAGTGCGGTGGGGGCGCTGAACACTGGACTCACCAGGATCCGGTCGGGGTGCCCGCCCCGGAGGATCCGCAGCACGCTCTCGCGGAGATCGGCGGTCGCCAGAACCGATAGCACCGTCCGGGAGCGGTCCCCGGCCTGCGCCTCACCCGGCGACACCCACGCATCCAGGGCTCCCGCCACCTCGAGCTCCCGCAGCAGCCGGTCGCACACGCTGCGATCCGACGACCCCATCCAGGCCTGGACCAGCACCTCGCCCTGCGCGATGAGCTCCTGCAACGTGGTGCCCGGAGGGACGCCTCCACCGCCGGCTCGGTGCTCTTCCCCGATGACGACCCGCACCACGTTCGGGAAGTCGAGCCGGAGGCTGCCGGCCCCGTACCCGATCAGGTCCGCTCGCATCAGAGGCATGTCACCGTAGCCTTCGGAGACCGCGGCCAGGATTGCAGCGCCGGTCGGGGTGATCAGCTCCAGCGGGATGCCGCGCGAGTAGGTCGGCACACCCTGGAGGAGCTCCATCACCACCGGCGAGGGGATCGGCATGATGCCGTGCTCGGTGCGCATCATGCCCATCCCTGTGGGCACCGGTGAGGCAAACACCCGCTCGACGTGCAGCATGTCCAACGCCGTGGCGCAGCCCACGATGTCCACGAGGCAGTCGATCTCGCCGAACTCGTGGAAGGTCACCAGCTCGGGCTCCTTCCCGTGAACGCTTGCCGCCGCTTCCGCAAGGCGCTGGTAGGCGCGCTGTGCGATCCGCCGGGCCTGCTCGGGCAGCTCGGCCTGATCGAGCAGCGCCCGGACGCTCGAGTACGTGCGGATCACACCCTGCGGCCCGGCCTTGACGCGAACACGAAGCGCGGCGATGCCGCGAACTTCCACCTCTTCGACCTCGAGGTCGAGATCGTCGATGGGGAAGGTGCGAAGCGTGTCCCGGATCGCATCGATGTCGGCACCGGCATGGATCAGCGCCGCCAGCGCCATGTCTCCGGAGATGCCCGAGAAACAGTCGAAATAGGCCAGGCGCACGGAATATCAGGCCTGAGCAGAGGGGAGGGAGGATGTCGGGATCTGGCTCACACCCCTTCAGACTCGGCGAAGCCTCATCGTATACTTCCCCGCACAACCGGACCAGATCGTTTCCCAGAGGCCCATGCACTTCTCCACCACGACACTGTCGTTCCTGGTTCTCCTGACGCTGACGCTCGTGCTGGTCACGTTCTTTCTGCTGGTACCGGCGGCCCTGCGCGAGCGCAGCAAGGTGGGGCGAGCGGGCGGTTCGTCCCGCAAGCGCCTCGAAGTCGAGTTGGAGGATCACGCCAGGTCGATCGAGCGGCTCGAGGCCGCCGCCCGGCAGCTCGCCCTGGGGCAGCGCGAGATCGGGCAGATCGCGGGTGGTGCGGTCTGCCACGTGGGAGTGGTTCGGTTCGACGCCTTCGAGGACATGGGGGGGCGCCTTTCATTCTCGGCGGCCTTGCTCGATGGCAACGGGGATGGACTGATCATCACCTCGATCAACGGCCGGCAGGACACCCGCACCTACGCCAAGCGGGTCAGGAACGGCACGAGCTCGCGCAACCTCTCCGACGAGGAGCGCCACGCCATCCGGTTGGCCCTCTCGGGGACGGACGAACGCGAGGTCGCGGAGGCCCGGGGGGCGCAGGGGGGGTAGGCTGATCTCCGGAGAGCGGCGGGGGACGCTTCTCGCGATCCCCGGCCGCTGAAGGGAGGACGTGCATTGTTCAGGCGAGGGGAAACAGACGAGCGGCATGGGGATCAGCCCATCCAGCCAGGGGAGGTTGGGATGAGAGAGGGGACGAGCTCGGAGGTCACGGTGCTCGGCAACGGGGCCCGGCTGGAGGGCACCGTGGTGTCGGCTGGATCGCTCCGGATCGACGGACAGGTGAAGGGCAAGATCTCGGCGGACGGGGATGTTGTGCTCTCCCCCGGGTGCCAGGTGGAGGCGGACATCTCGGCCCAGAACGTGACCATCGGTGGCCCTTTCAAGGGCAACATCACGGCCAAGGGACGGACGGAGCTCGCCAAGGGCGGCCGGGTGGACGGAGACATCATCTGCAAGTCCCTGGTGGTGGCAGAAGGGGCCGTCTTCTGCGGCCAGTCGATCATGGATCAGCAGGGCGCCCAGGCTCATGCCGCCGCACAGGGTCGTGCTTCCGAGGTGAAGGCAACCGCCCGTTCCGACGGGGACAGCGTGAGCGTTCTCGAGGGCGAACGGGCCCGCGCCCGCTGACGCCGGGGCCGGAGGGAAGAACCTGCTCGACCTCAAGGCGATCCGGGAGGATCCCGAACCGTTCCGGAAGGCGCTCGCTCGGCGCGGAGCCGCCGAGGACCTCGACCGGGTGCTCGCCCTCGACGAAGAATGGCGCAGGCTGACCGTTCGCGTCGAAGAGCTCCGGGCCGAGCAGAACCGCGGGTCCAAGGACATTGCCGCCACCGATCCGTTGGCGCGGGAGCGTCTGATCGACCACCTCCGCGAGGTATCCGGAGAGCTGAAAGGGTTGGAGCCCCAGCTCGCCCGCGTGGAGGAGGAACTGCGCGAGGTCGCGGCCCGCCTGCCGAACGTCCCCGACGAAGCCGCGCCGGACGGACTGTCCGAGGAGGACAACGTCGAGGTTCGGCGATGGGGCGAACCCCCCGCCTTCGACTTCGAGCCGCGGGATCACCTCGCGTTGGGTGAAGCGCTGGGACTCCTCGACGTGGAGCGCGCCGCGAAGACTTCAGGCTCCCGTTTCGCCTACCTCATCGGACCGGCCGTCCGCATCCAGTTCGCGCTGGTGCAGATGGGGCTGGACTTCGCGGAGGCCCGGGGGTTCACGCCGGTGATCCCTCCGGTGTTGGTTCGCGAGGAGGCCATGTTCGGGACGGGCTTCCTTCCCAACGACGCGGTCAACATCTACTCGACCAGGGAGGACGACCTCTATCTGGCGGGGACCTCCGAGGTGCCGCTGGCCTCACTCCACGCCCACGAGATCCTCGACGCCGGCGAGCTCCCCAAGCGGTACGCGGGATACTCGACGTGCTTCCGGCGGGAGGCGGGCACCTACGGGAAAGACATGCGAGGGATCTTCCGGCTGCATCAGTTCGACAAGGTCGAGATGTACTCCTTCGTCTTGCCGGAGGACTCCCGGTCGGAGCACGAGCGATTCCTCGGGTGGGAGGAGGAGTTCTTCCGCTCCCTGGAGATCCCCTACCGGGTCGTCGACACGTGCACCGGCGACCTGGGCGCCTCGGCGGCCAGGAAGTTCGACCTCGAAGCCTGGATCCCGAGCCAGAGGAAGTATCGGGAGATCACCTCCACGTCGAACACGACCGACTTCCAGGCCAGACGGCTGGATTGCCGGGTCCGCCTCCCGGAGGGCAACCGCACGGTCCACACGGTGAACGGCACGCTCTGCGCCATCGGCCGTACGTTGATCGCCCTCCTCGAGAACAACCAGCGCGAGGACGGCTCGCTGACCTTGCCCAAGTCGCTCCATCCCTATCTCCCCGAGCGGGACCGGGTCCTGGCCCAGCCCCGATGAGGCCGGCGGTCGGAACCGATCCCCACGCCGGGGCGTATGGGGATCGAAACCATCCCATCGCCTGATGAGGAGGACTGCCGTGAGACGAGGCATCTTGCTGCTCTTCGTTGTCGGGTCCGTGCTCTGGGTGGCCGGACCGGCCCAGGCCAAGGGCGCCGAGGGCGGGGTCACCGCCGAATCCGTCTCCATCACCGGGCCTGCCGGCTCCGCCAGCCTGACCGGCACCTCGGCGGCCGCCTACGGCGATCTCAGCAACGCGTTCAACCCGAGCTCGAGAATGGCGAGCAAGCCGGTCAATGTCGCGCTCGGACCCAGGTACGACGTGGTCTATTCGCTCACGTGTGATCTGCCGGCGGGGGGCTCGACGACGGTCGCGATCCACCAGTCCCTCTACCCCTACGCTCGGTATCGATCGCTCGCTCAGGTGTGGACGTTCACCGCCGCCGGGCAGCCGGCGTGCGGATGGGTCGAAGCGCCTGCGGCGGGCTGGGTGGCTTCGCGCCGCGGTCTTTTCGACGTGCTGACGGCGGGCGGACTGCCGGAGGCCCCTCCGGCTCCCGCTCCGGCCCAGCCTCTGGCGCCGCTTCGGGACGGACCCTCGGCCGCCTGGTATGCGCTGGTGGGGATCGGCGGGATGCTCACGCTCGTGCTCGTCGCAATGCTGACCCGCCGACGGGATAGGGAGATCTGACGCCGACCCTCGTCAGGTCCGCTCTCGCCGCACCTCGGTTTCCTTCACCATCCGCTCCACGACCTGCTCCGGCACGTCCTCGCGCTCGCGCTTCTTTTGCTCCGCTTGCTGGTTCACCTCGACGCGGGCGGCCTGCCACGCCGACCAGTGGCCGGACACCAGCGCCCACAACGAGAGGGCCGCGACATAGGTCACGCTGCTGATCCAGTGCGTGAGGATCGAGATCGGGATCATGACGATCCAGAAAATGGTCAGCCAGCCGTTCACCCGCCGCATGAAGACGGGATCCCCCTGGATGGAAGCCCACAAGGACTTGACGACGCTGGTCATCCTCAGGGCTTGGGTTTGCAAGGGGGCTTGTAGCAGGACTTCGGCTTGGGCGACTGGGACGGAGATGGGGAGGGGGGAGCCAGTCCGACCACTCGTTGCGGCTGGACGTCGTACCCGATGAAGCTGGGGTTGGCGAACCCGGCCCAGCGCGTATGCGCAAGCGCCGACTGCATGAAGTCGTGCCAGATCAGCGCGGGGATGGAGCCGCCGAACACCTGCGGGAACCCCTCCACGTTGTACATGGAGCGATCCTCGGTCTTGGGGTAGCCGACCCACACACACGTCGTCAGCTGGGGGACGAAGCCACAGAACCACGCGTCCCGGAAGGCCTGGTTGGTCCCGGTCTTGCCGGCGGCCGGACGGCCGATGTTGGCGGCGGTGCCCGTGCCGTGCTGGATGACCCCTTCCATGGCGTAGGTGACCTGGTCGGCGTCGTTCTGACGCAACACGCGGGTTCCCTTCCTGTTCGGGCGAAGTAGCACATCGCCGGAGGGCGCTTTCACCTGCTGGATCGGCTGAGGCCAGTGCCGGACACCGCGGGCCGCCAGCGTCGAATAGGCCGTGGCCATGTCGAGCGGCGTGACGGCCTGCGAGCCCAGCGTGATCGAACACACGGATTGCAGGCGGCTCCGGATGCCCATCCGCTTGGCGACCTGGGCCACGTTGCTCGGCCCGACGTCCAGGACGAGCTGGGCGAAGATCGTGTTGACCGAGTGAGCCAGCGAGTCGAGGACGGTCATGGTTCCGGCCGCCTCGTCGGCGAAGTTGCTGACCTGCCATGGACCCTTCGGTCCCTGGCAGCGCGGATCCGGGATGGTCAGGGACGGAGGCCCTGACATGACAGCGCGGGGATCGATGTGTTTCTGCATGGCCGCGGTGTAGGTGAACACCTTGAACGCGCTCCCGGTCTGGCGATGGGCCTGCGTGGCCAGGTTGAACTTCGCGCGGGTGAAGTCTCTCCCGCCCACCATGGCTCGGATCTCTCCGGTCCGGGGATCGATGGCCACGAGCGCGGCCGAGGGATCACCCGGCCTGGACAGGTGAGAGGCGACGGCCCGCTCGGCCGCTCGTTGCATGTTCCAGTCAAGGGTGGTGGTGACCCGGAGACCGCCGGTGAAGGTGTCGCGGACGGAGAGCTGGTGCTGGAGGTACCGGCTCACGTAGTCGACGAAGTAGGCAGAAGGCGTGGACTGGGCCTTTGCGTTCTTCAGCACTTTGATCGGCTTGGCCGACAGCTGCGTGGCCTCGTCGTGCGTGATGTAGCCCTGCTGAGCCATCACCTCGAGGACCACGGCCCGCCGGGCCTTGGCCGCGTCGCGATGGCGAACGGGGTCGTAGTCCGCGGGAGCCTGGATGAGCCCGGCCAGCAGGGCCGACTGCACGACGGACAGCTGGCTGGCAGGGATTCCGAAGTACGTTTCGGCCGCGGCCTGCGCCCCGTAGGCTCCGTGCCCGAAGTACACGAGGTTCAGATACTTCTCGAGGATCTGCGCCTTCGAGTACTTGCGGGTGATCTTCGCCGCGAGCACGGCCTCCTTCAGCTTGCGCGAGAGCGTTCGGTCCGCTCCCGTGTACATGAGCTTCACGTACTGCTGGGTGATGGTCGAACCGCCCTGCACGATCTTCCCCGAATTGACATCGGCGATCGCGGCTCGGACCAGCGCCTGGAAATCGACGCCGCCGTGCCGGTAGAAGTTCCTGTCCTCGATGGCGATGACCGCGTGCTGGAAGTCCGGGGAGATCTTCGACAGCGGGACGGGCGTCCGGTTGACCTCGGCGTGCAGCGTCGTGATCAGCTTGCCGTTGCGGTCGTACAGGTACGTGGTCTGAGGGAGGGGAGGCTCGCTCGGAACGGCGATCTCCGTATATGAGCGGACGAAGCCGGCCGCCGGGGCGCCGAACGTGGTCCCCACCGTCAAGGCGAACGCGATCAGGGCGACCGCCAACACCAGAGGGAGCAGCAAGAACTGGAGCATCCTCCGAGGCAGATGTCGGCTCACCGGGGGTGGGACGAGCCACATCCGGTACGGACTCCGGGACTGCCGCTCGGCCCTCGAGGGATGTGCCTGGGCCATCGCGGCGATTTGTACCCGGAGGCTCGCCGGGCCAAGCATTGGGGTCGTGGGATCGCTCACCAATGGCCAACTCGCCGAGCTCCTGGCAAAGGCCGCCGAGGACGAGCCGTCCGGCACGAACCGGCACAGGGCCCTCCTCCGGGCCTCCCGAGCCGCGCTGTTCTGGCCCGAAGAGGCCGACGTCGTGCGCCAAGACCGGCCCCTCACCGAGTTGCGGGCCGTGGGTCCGTGGTTATCCGGGGTGATCGGTGCATGGTTGGGTTCGCCCGACGGCGAGCCGCCCGATCCCGCCCCGCCCCCGGAGGTTCGGCGCGGGTTCCTCACCCTCGCGGAGGTCCGAGCCACGCTCGCCGAGCATCGCGAGTGGCGAGCGGCCCTTCAGGCCGACCTCCAGATGCACACCACGTACAGCGACGGCAAGGCCTCCCTCAGGGAGATGGCGGGGACGTGCGCCGAGGTGCACGGCTACCGGCAGATCGCGGTCACGGACCACTCCAAGGGCCTGCCCATCGCCCACGGCATGGACGAGGCGCGGCTGGCCGTCCAGGGCGAGGAGGTCCGTGTGGTGAACGCCGAGCTCGAGGCGCAAGGCGCGAACCTGTACGTCCTGCACGGGCTCGAGATGAATCTCTCACCGGAAGGCCAGGGCGACATGGACCCGGTGGCGCTGCGTTCGCTCGACCTGGTTCTGGGAGCGTTTCACTCCAAGCTGCGGCTTCCCGACGATCAGACTGAGCGCTACCTCGCCGCCCTTCGCAACCCCACCTTCCACGTCCTTGCCCATCCCCGGGGCCGCCGGTGGGGAGCGCGGGCCGGCCTCAGCGCGGATTGGCCGACGGTGTTCGAAGAGGCTGCGGCCCAGGGAAAAGCGCTCGAGATCGACGCCTACCCCGACCGCCAGGACCTGGACGTGGAGTTGCTCCAGCTGGCCCGGGAGGCGGGAGCCTGGATCTCGATCGGGACCGACGCCCACCACCCCCGGGAGCTCGAGTCCATGGAGTTCGGGCTGGCGGCGGCCATCCGGGCGGGCATCCCAAGGGAGCGCATCCTGAACTTCCTCCCGCTGGAGGAGCTGCTGGGGTGGGCAGGGACCCAGAGCTGACCGTCCCTCCTTTGGTTGCGGCTGCCGAGGTGCGGCTCGCTTGGTCGGCTAAAGGCGGGAGCTCCGGATTACCGATAGAAGGGCGGGGGGGCGAAAGGGGGACGATGGGGGGGACGGGGGCGCCTGCCCGGTCACCCGGCCGACGCGAAGAGGCCACACGCCGAAGGATTGCTGTCGGGATCTTCCTGGTGGCGACGTTCGGAATGGTGGCGGTGCTCTCGCTGCCGGTTTCGCGGTTGACCAACCTGCCGCATCGTTTGCCTCGTCCCCTCCAGCGAGCCCTCGAGCCCTTCCTTCCGCCCTTCGCCCGCGGGAGCAACCCGCGGCGACCCGCCACCAGCAGCCTGCCTTCGCGGTTGCCACCGGCGACCCTCGGTACCGGGGGCCGGTTCGCTCAGCAAGGGGGGGTCGGACCGTCGCCCCGCCCCAGTCCCACCCCGCCGTCCCCGCCCGAGCTGATCGAACGGCCTGGCCCTCTACTGGTGAACGTCTCGCTCACTTCGGCGGGAATAGCTCGCAGAGTGGCCGGCTGTCATGCTCGGGTCGAACGGATGCGTCGGCACTGACACGGACCCCACCGACGCAACCCTCGTCCCCGGCAGGAGACCAGCCACAGCTTGGCTCCGCGCCAGGATCGCTTTCCCGGGCGCCATTGGCACGGCCGCTCTCCTTCACGACGGTGCGGCTAAAGGCGTCACTGTTTGGATACTGAAGCGAACCGTTTGCGGTCGGTCACCCGGAGGAACTCCTCGGGAGGGACCGGCGGGCTGAACAGGAAACCCTGCCCTAGGACGCACCCAAGCTCGACGAGATAGGTCCACTGTTCTGGTCGTTCGATGCCCTCGGCCAGAGGCTGCATCGAGAGGCTGCGGCTCAGGGCGACGATGGCTTGGACCATCATTGCGGCGTCCGGGTTCTCTGGCACGTCACGCACGAACCGCCGGTCGATCTTCAGGACGTCGACCGGAAGGTTCCGCAGCCGATCCAGCGACGAATATCCGGTCCCGAAATCGTCGATAGCCAGGCGCAATCCAGCTTCGTGCAGCTCGTCCAGGATCCGCTGGGTTCGCTCGGGATCGCGCATCGCGGTGGACTCTGTGATCTCGACGATCAGATGAGAGGGGTCTGCTCCCGCCGCGGCGATCTGGCGGAGGAGCTTGGGAACGGTATCCGGCTGCCAGAGTTGGCGCGGTGAGAGATTGAAGGAGAGGGACAGGTCCAACCCTCGGTCCGCCCAGACCCGCCACTGCGGGCACAGCTCCTCGATGACCCAGTCGCCGATCGAAGCGATCAGTCCCATCTCCTCTGCGAGGGGAATGAACTCGGCGGGCCCAAGCAGCTGGCCGTGGGCCTGTCGCCACCGCACCAGAGCTTCGGCTCCCACCACGGTCCCTTCCACTAGGTTCACGATCGGTTGGTAGTGCAGGACCCAATCCTGGTGGTCGGCCGCCTTGCGGAGGCGGGTGGCCAGGGACAGTCTGGAGAAGGGATCCAGCGCCTCCGTGGCGAACACCATCGACTCTCCGGGGGCGCGCTGCTTGCTTCGATACATGGCGGCGTCGGCCTGCTTCAGCAGGGTTGCGGCGTCTTGAGCGTTCTCGGGGAAGAGGCTGACTCCGATGCTCGCCGTGATGAAGAACTCCGTTTCGAACAAGGTGAAGGGAAGCTTGAGAGCCTCGTGGATCCGGCCAGCCGCGGCCAGCGCGCTTTCAACGGCGCCGCGGTGTCCATCCTCCGCCTTAGGGCCCAGGTCGGCCAGGAGGACAAGGAACTCGTCACCTCCCTGCCGGGCTACCACGTCGCTGGCCCGGACCGCCCAGCTCAGGCGCAAAGCCATCTCCCGAAGGAATTCGTCCCCGGCTGCATGTCCAAGGCTGTCGTTGACCAGCTTGAAGTTGTCGAGGTCCATGAACAGCACGGCCACGGCGAGGTCGAAGCGGCGAGCCCTCGCCAGGGCCAGGTCGAGCAGTTGCTCGAACATGGCTCGGTTCGGCAGGCCGGTCAGTTTGTCGTGGTAGGCGAGGAATGCCACTTGTTCCTCAGCCCGCTTCCGATCGGTGATATCCACCATCACGCCCTGCCAGAAGCGAGGCCGGCCGGCTTCGTCGGTGACCAGCAGGGCCTCGTCTCGCAGCCACACGACTCCTCCGTCCCTGGCCTTGAGCCGGTATTCGGCCCTGAACGGCTCGCCGGTCGCATTGGTCCGGGTGTTTTCGGCGATTACCCGTTCGCGATCGCCCTCATGGAGGAGTTTGGCCCAGAGTCCGTGATCCTCGGTCCATTCCTCCGGGGAGTAGCCCAGGACCTCCTGAACCTGTGGACTGATGTAGATCGTTGAGCTCTCCCGGTCGATTGCGTCTATGTACGTGATCACCGGAATCTGCTCTACCAGCAGCCGGTACTTGGCCTCGGCTTCGGTGAGGCGGCGAACCTCCTCCTCCCGCTCGGCCAGCCGACGGGTCCGCTCTCCCGATAGCTCGGTAGCCAGGTAGCCTCCGCCCAGCGCGAGTAGCAGGCCGACCGCGATCCGGATGGCTACCTCGATCGAATAGGTCGGTGCCCCGGCGGTCGAGGCGGAGAGCGCCTCCACGGCCACATAGCCAGCGCTGGTCAAGGCCCAGGCCAGAAAGCCGCCCAGCAGCCCAAGGGCCACCCCGCCCTCAGCCTGGATCACGATGACCAGGGCGAGGAGGTAACGCCGGGGATCGAAGGCGAACAGGGCGAGAGTGGCGAGGACGGCTCCGGCGTCTACCGAGAAAGCGGCCACGGCAAAGGCTCGGGACGCTCGAAGCCGTGGCAGCAGCTGAGCCACCCCCAGGGCGAAGACCAGGGCGGCCAGACCCAAGGCCGTGGGTGAGACTGCTGGCGGGGGCGGATGGCCCGGGACGGGGCGGTAGCTCAGCGTGTAGACGCCCATCGACAGTGCCAGACCCAATCGGAGGAGGCCTAGCCAGCCCCACCCCGAAGTGATGTCCTTCACTCGCTGTGGCCTATGAAGCCGGACGCCCATGCTGCCCTGCGCTGATCGCCCCTGGGCGTCCGGCCGGTTGCCGTGCCCACCAGACTCTTCGGCATGCAGCGGGGCCCGACTGTAGTCAAGTCAATCAATCTCTGGGCCTTGTCGATATTGCAACGGACATGGAGGCACCAGGCCTGAAAGGTGACCCCGCCGGAGGCGCGCGGGCGAAGAAGGCGATGGTCGAGCTCGTCAAGCCCCTGCCCGAGACGAGCTCCGACGCCATCCTCTCCGCCGTCGGCTTCGCTGCGTCCGAGTTCCTCAAAGCGCCCACCTGGGAGGGGTGCATCGCGGAAGTCTTGGCGAAGCTCGGCCAGGCGGCCGGCGTCAGCCGCGTGTACCTCTTCCAGAACCACCGGGGACGGGATGGCCGCCTCGCAACCAGCCAGCGGTTCGAATGGGTAGCGGAGGGGATCGCGCGCCAGATCGGCAACCCGCGCCTCCAGGATCTCCCCTGGGATGGCTCGTTCGCGCGCTGGGCCGGCATCCTTCGTACGGGAGGGGTGGTTCACGGCCACATCCGGGACTTCCCCGACGTGGAGCGCCCCGACCTGGAGGCGCAGGGGATCGCCTCGATCGTGGTCGTCCCCGTGCTGGTCGGCGACCACTGGTGGGGCTGCTTGGGGTTCGACGAGTGCCTGGGGGAACGCGACTGGACGGGGGGCGAGATCCACGCCCTGAGGGCCGCGGCCGGGACACTCGCAGCCGCGCTGGCTCGCAGGCGGACCGAACGGGTCCTTGAGGGGGTCGAGGCACGCTATCGAACGCTCGTGGAGCAGATCCCGGCCATCGTCTACACCGCGGGAGTGGGGGAGACGCGCGAATGGCTCTACATCAGCCCACAGGTCAAGGCCATCCTCGGGTACTCACCCGAGGAGTGGATGGCGCATCCTGCTTCGTTCGCCGGTTACCTGTACCCGGCTGACCGCGAGCGGGTGCTGGCCGAGGAGGCCTACAGCAGCGCCACCGGCCAGCCCATCCATTCGGAGTTCCGCATGGTGGCACGGGACGCAAGCATGGTGTGGATCCGGGACGAGGCCCTGCTCGTGCAGGATGGGGCCGGCCGGCCCCTGTTCTGGCAGGGCGTGATGTACGACATCACGGAACAGAAGCGGGCCGAGGAGCAGGTCGCGTTCCTCGCCTACCACGACAAGCTCACCGCGTTGCCGAACCGGGTGATGTTCGAGGAGCTGCTCGACCTGGCCCTGGCCAGGTCCAAACGCGCGCAGCTCGCCGTCGCCGTGCTCTATCTGGACCTCGACAACTTCAAGCTGGTCAACGACAGCCTCGGCCACGGAGCGGGCGACCAGCTCCTCCAGATGATGGGCATGCGACTGCGAGAAGCCGTGCGAGACACGGATGTCGTGGCTCGCCAAGGCGGCGACGAGTTCCTGGTGCTGCTGGCCGACCTGGAGCGGGGAAGCTGGACGCCCCGCCCCGAGGCCGAGAACTCGGTGGTCGTGGCCCAGGCCGTCGCTGGGAGGATCCACGAGGCCCTGGCAACGCCATTCATCGTCGGGGGGACGGAGTTCTTCATCTCGGCCAGTATCGGCATCAGCCTTTCCCCGTTCGACGGCGACGCCGGTAGGATCCTGCTGAAGAACGCCGACGTCGCGATGTACCGGGCCAAGCGACGAGGCCCCGGCGGCTACGCCATGTTCTCGACCGATACCGTCGATCCGCTCAGTAAGCTCTCCATGACCACGCGGCTTCGTCGCGCCGTCGAGAAGCAGGAGTGGCTCCTCCACTACCAACCGATCGTCGACCTGTCGGATGCGCATCTGGTGGGGGTGGAGGCGCTGCTGCGCTGGCAAACCGCGAGCGGAGCCTTCATCCCCCCCGGTGAGTTCATCCCCTTGGCCGAGGAGATGGGCTTGATCGAGGCCATCGGGGAGTGGGTCCTCGCGGAGATCTGCCGGCAGTCGAAGCTCTGGCGGCGGGAGGGCCTGATGACCGAGATCGGGTTCAACCTCTCGCCTCGCCAGCTCTGGCAGTCGAACCTGGTTCGCGGCATCCTGGGCCAGCTCGAATACACGAAGGTGAACCCTCGCTCGATCCTGGTCGAGATCACCGAGTCTTCGGCCATGACCGATCCGGAGCGGACGATTCGTCTCCTGGAGGAGATGCACGCGGCCGGTCTCCGTTTAGCCATCGACGACTTCGGGACGGGGTATTCGTCCCTGTCCCGGCTCAAGCAGATGCCCGTGGACATCCTGAAGATCGACCGCTCGTTCATCCGCGACATCCCCAACGACCCGCAGGGTGCCAGCATGGTCAAGGCCGTCATCGACCTGGCCCACGGGCTCGGGATGACGCCGCTCGCGGAGGGCATCGAGACCGCGGAGCAGTGGGAGTTCCTCTCCAACCACGGCTGCACGCTCGGCCAGGGGTTCTTCTTCAGCAAGCCCGTCCCGGCCGGAGACATCACCCAGCGCTACGTGTGGGGTGTGGGTGCCGGGGCGCCGGCCCCGGCGGCGCGGCCGGATCGATAGAGGCTTGCCGGCGGTTCAGTACAGCGCTTTCAATCCTCTGACGTCCCCCAGCCCGAGGGTGGTCTCGGCATTCTGACACGGCAGCATGATGAGACTCATGGTGAGCGCGGGGTGGAGATTCTCGTTCAGGTCCTTCAGCCCGAACGTGTGTCCGAGCTCGTGGGTGGCCACATCCTCCACGCTGTACTTGCCGACGCACCCGCCCAGGTTCACGGCCCAGCTGTACTCCGTGCTGTTGAGGCGCATGTCGGACTCCGTCGTCGAACGGCCCCACGTC
The DNA here is from genome assembly GCA_005885025.1 of Actinomycetota bacterium. Classification (GTDB taxonomy): domain Bacteria; phylum Actinomycetota; class UBA4738; order UBA4738; family UBA4738; genus AC-52. Next base: position 16,764 of record VAYC01000018.1, read on the forward strand.
CACCAGCAGGCGTAGCCGAGGTCGGTAGCGGCGAGGTTGCCGAAGTCCACGACGTTCATTCCGTCCGAGGCGCTGCAGGTCGAGCCCGTACCGATGTTGGCGGACCTGATGGTCCCTCCCATGTAGAGAGAGTTCGCGCTGACCGTGTCCTTGAGCCCGCAGTCGTTGTTGACCTGCGTGAGATTCCGCATGGCGTCCCGGAGAGCCGAAAGGGCGTCCGATTGCGTGATCTCGCCCGGGGTGGATGAGGTCTTGAAGTACCAGTCGACTCTCGTCCTCCAGCTCGCACCCGTCAGGCTGTAGGCGGCATCCGAACAGGCGGACAGAGGCTTGGCGCCCGCCCGCACCGAACCAGGACTGCCGCCCGCGCCGTGTCCGGTCAGGACTCCCTGGCGGTACACCGTGACCGAACCGTCAGCCCCGGTTTGAACCCCCAGGACCCGCGAGCCGGCCACCTTGACGCTGGCTCCCCAGGCGCCGTGGCCCGGGCGCGGCACGAGGACGGAGACCCCGTCGAGGGACACCCGATCCCCCGGTCGAAGGCCCGGCATCGCGGTGGCCACCATCGCGGAAGAAGGGGTGGAGGCTTGGCCCGCGAAGGCGGCAGCTGCCGTAGTCCCTCCGGCCGCCGCGAAGACGGTGCTGAAGGTGAGTGACAGCCCGAAGAGCTGTCGCCGGGTCGAGTGGCGCATGTCGAACCCCCCCATCTATCGTCTGCCCGCACAAGATGTCGGCAGGCGCCGGACCCTTCCTTAAGCCAATCGCAGGCAGACCAGGCTCTTAGGAAGAGGGATGGAAGTTTTGGACGCTACCCGATCGGAACCGGGATAGCAAGGAGGCTCTCTGCGCGTCTCGCGACCTCTTGACGTTCGGTCTTTCGACCTGGGCGGCCGGATCCCGTCGTCTACACTCGGTCGGGGGGATGGCCGAGCGGCCGAAGGCGGCGGTCTTGAAAACCGCTAGTCCCGCAAGGGGCTCAAGGGTTCGAATCCCTTTCCCCCCGCCCGACTCCATCCTGGGCTGAGCCGAGCGGCAGGGGGGCGGAAGTCAAGAGCGGCGTCGTTCTCCGGGCCTGCGTGAACCTCCTCGGGGCAGCCGTCGTAGCGATCGCGGCCCGCCAAGCCCTGATGAGCTACATCGGTGGCCACCGGCTGATCGGCGTGGTGTTCTTCGTTCAGCAAGTCTGGGTGGCTGTGGCCTTCCTGGTGCGCCGCCCCGCCTCCGTGGTGACCGGTCGGCCGGTGGACTGGGTGGCGGCCTGGGGAGGGTCCTTCGGCGGGTTTCTGCTTCGTCCCTCAGGGCTTCACCCTGCCTGGGGAATTCTCGCAGGGCTCACCCTGCAGCTACTCGGCCTGTCGCTGTGGGCCGTGGCCTTTGTCAAGCTCGGCCGGTCCTTCGGCCTCGTGGCGGCCGACCGAGGGCTCGTGACGACCGGGCCGTATTCTTTTGTTCGACATCCCTTGTACGCGTCCTACCTGCTGGCACAACTCGGGTACTTCTTGCAGAGCGTATCGGCGTGGAACGCCGCGGTGATTGCCTTTACCTGGGCTTGCCAACTCCTTCGGATCTCTGCCGAGGAACGGTTGCTCGTTCGGACCAACCCGGCCAGCTATGGCGAGTATCGGGAGCGGGTTCGGTGGCGCCTTCTCCCCCTTGTCTGGTAAGGAGGCGACGTGGGCATCTCTTAGGATCCATGCCGAAGGGATGATCCTTCGGGCCCCTTCGACCGTACATCCTGAGAGAACCACGATCAGCGGGCCGGAACGATAATGGACGGATCTCCTGAAGGGAGCGTTCGATGCCAGGACTCCTCGCTTCGAAGAAGCGATCGGCAAGCGTGGCGGGGGTGGCACTCGCTCTCCTGCTTGCGGGCTGCGCCAAGAGCACGCCAACGTCCGGCGGCGGACCATCGTCGTCGGGGGCGGCCACGGTGGACTCCAAGAACATCTCAGGCGTCGGGACCGTCCTGGTGAACGCTCAGGGGTTCACCCTCTACCACCTGAAGCCCGAGACGTCGTCGAACATCCAGTGCACCGGCTCGTGCACCAGCACGTGGCCGCCCATGCTCATTCCGGCCGGCGCTTCGGCCCCGACCGGGGGGAGTGGCGTGACTGGGAACCTCGGCACGGTGATGCGGCCCGACGGTGGCACCCAGGTCATCTACGACGGGTTCCCCCTCTATACCTACTCCGGCGATACGGGTCCGGGGCAGGACAACGGCCAGGGCATCCAGGGCGTCTGGTTCGCCGTGACCGCGTCCGCATCCGGAAGCTCGGGCGGCGCCGGTGGCGGCGGGTACTAGGAACGCACACCGCGAACCGGCTGCCGATCACGAGATCCGCGTGGTGAGCGCTGGCCTGTGATCGAAGTCCGAACGCTGACCGACGGCGGCCAGACCGCCGAGGACATCGCGGCACGTCTGGCCTCGTTTCTGGAAGCGGCGCGGCAGAGCCTCGATGTCGCGATCTACGACTTCGCGCTGCAGCCCGCTACGGCCGCGCCGATCGCGGCGGCGTTCCAGCGCGCGGTCGGGCGTGGGGTGCGAGTACGTCTTGCCTACAACGCCGACTACGGTGGCAGGGTGCCTGTGCCGCCGCCGCCGAGGACGGACCATTCGTTCATCGCCGCGCTCGGCGTTCCCGTCGAGGCCATCCCCGGCGTCCCCGACCTCATGCACCAGAAGTTCGTCGTGCGCGACGGCGAGTCGGTGTGGACCGGGTCGACGAACTGGACAGACGATTCATGGACCCGCGAGGAGAACGTGATCGTCGTCGCCGAGTCCCGGTCGCTGGCCTCCGCGTATGAACGGGATTTCGAAGAGATCTGGTCGAAGCAGCGGGTCGTCGGGACCGGCGAGTTCGACTCGGACTGGATCACGCTGAACGGCGTCACCCTCAGGCCGTGGTTCTCCCCCGGCCGTGGCCGTACGATCGCCCACCGCATCGCGACGGCCATCGGCCGGGCGCAGCGCCGGGTTCGGATCGCTTCGCCGGTGATCACCGCCGGCCCGATCCTCGGGACCCTCGCCGAGGTCGCATCGGCCCACGAGACCGACCTCTCAGGAGTATTCGACGCAACGCAGATGGAGCAGGTCCGCCGGCAGTGGGGCGACGACCCCCACGCATCCTGGAAGATCCCCGTGTTTCGAACGCTGATCTCCGACGCGCCGTTCTCGGGCAAGATCACCACGCCCTACGGCCCGGGCACCGTCCACGACTACATGCACGCGAAAATCACCGTGGCCGACGACATGGTGTTCGTGGGGAGCTACAACCTGTCGCACTCCGGGACGCAGAACGCGGAGAACGTCCTGGAGATCAAGGACGCTGACCTGGCCGAGCGGTTGGCCGCGTTCGTCGATGGGCTGCGGGCGCGATACCCGGCGGCCTCCTGGCAGGCTCCGTAGCTCGCTCTCGTTCGCGGCTCGCCCGATTGACGGGCGGCCGGGAGGGATCGCATCCTCCGGGAGTGCAGGGCAACCCACCAGCCGGTCTCGAGGTCGAAGCCGCCACATCGCTGGACGCCGACTCAATCACGGAGCTGGCCAGCCGGTTTTTCGTCGAAGAGGGGTTCCAGCTCCCCGCCGAAGGCCTACAGACGCGGGTCGGCCGCTACCTCGAGTTGACCGGACACTCGATCTTCCTGGCCAGGCGGGGCGAGCACCTCGTCGCGTTCGCTACGGCGGCTGTCGGGTTCGGCCTCGAATACGGATGGGCCGCCGAACTCGAGGACCTGTACGTGGTGCCGCCCGAGCGCCGGCGAGGGGTCGCGCGGCTTCTCGTCGACCGCGTCGCCGGCTGGGCCGCGGATCACGGCTGCTCCGTCGTGCTCGTGACGGTGACGCCCCAAGGAGAGCGGTCCCACACCCTCACGGACTTCTACGAGCGGCTGGGGTTCTCGGACCGGAGGAGGCGTTTGCTCGAGCGTCCCCTGGCGTGACGAAGCTGTTAGAAGGCCCTGGCCGATCAGGATGCGGCCCGGCCGGGCTGAGCCCGCCGGGCTGCTTCCGTTTCTGCTGCGCGCGCCTAGTTCGCGGTGGCGTTCGCTCCTGCCGCGACCTGCGACGGTCCCGTGTAGAGGACGGGGTCGTGCCGCATGGGGATGGTGCCGGCGGCCGGCGCGAGTCCTCCGACCGGGATGGCCGAGGTCTCCTTGCACGAGGTGATCTGCCCGAGCGAGCAGGTGCCGCGCCTCGCGGCGATGAGGACGGGGTAGGCCTTCCCGTTGACGAACGAGGTCGACATGTAGTCGCCCACCATGTAACCCTGGTTGGTGAGCGGCAGCCACGTGTTCTTGAATGGCCCGGAGACCTGCACCGCGGTGGTCCACGTCGTCCCGCCGTCGGTGGACTGGACGTAGCCCAGGGTGAGCTTGCACGTCGAGGAGGTGCAGCTCGCCACCGGGTAGAAGTAGTAGGTCAGGCCCAGGTGCGCGGTGTTGCCCTGGGTCCCCTTGTCCACGGCGAGGCCCGGGATGAAGTGGTCCACCGTGCTGCTGGTGGGATCGATCGGGATCCGGACCACGCTGCTCCAGCTCGTTCCGTTCGTCGAGGTGCTCATCACGATGTCGTTCGAGCTGCACCCGCTCCGGAAACGGCAGTCGTTCCACACCACGTAGACCCTACCTGCAGCGTCGACTTCCGCGGAGGGAAGTTCATGGACCCTCAGGTTCCCGTTCACGAAGTGCGAGGTGATGGTGGCGATCGTGGACGGGCCGGTGTAGCTGACGCCGCCGTTGGTGGAGACGAAGGACTCCACGGCGCCCTCGAACCCGTTGTCGATCGGCACGACCACGGTGCCGTTGGGCTGGACGACCGGGTTCCCCCCGATCACGGAGGAGCCTGGAGCAGTGGAGGGAGTCCAGGTCAATCCCCCATCGGTCGACCGGTACAGCTTCAGCAGGTTCCCGAGGCCGTTGTCGTCCCACTCCACGTAACAGTTTCCGTAGAAGGGGCTGGCGGCCCAGGTGTCGCACGTGATCCAGTTCTTGTCGAAGAACGTCCCCGCGGACACGGCCACCGTCACGGGGTTCTTGAATGTCAGCCCGCCGTCGGTCGAGCGGTTGACCAGGATGGCCTTGCCGGTCGTTCCCGTCATGGCCAGGATGTTGGCCATCCATACGTCGTGCTTGGGGTCGTAGGCGATGGACGGGTCGGTGGCCCTGTCGTACGGGCCCGGAGGGTTCGCGTACACGGTGGTCCCCGGCAGGAACCCGTTCGTCCACGTGGCTCCCCCGTCGGTCGAGGTCACGTAGCCAACGTTCGAGGATCCGCCGTCGGTGAACCGGCCGGTCTGATGCACGCCGACGACCGTGTTGCCGAACGAGAACGTGTCGGGCTCCACCTCCGTTTTGTGGAAGCTCGAGGTGTTCGTGTACGGGTCGAGGCTGACGACCTTGATCGGGACGTTGGCCAGGGCCGTGCCGCTCGACGACAGCGCCCCCCACAGCCCGATCGTCAGGGCGACGGCGACGGCCGACCGCCGCGGGTTCCGTGAGACGAATGGCATGGATCCTCCTCCCCTCCGGTGCTGGGTCCTTGTTGGAAAGCGGGTGCCGATGATGGCCACTCGGCGCGATCTGGTCAAGCGCTGGGCTCGAGGTGGAGGTCCTCCGCTTCGTAGCGCTTCTCTCCGGCCTCGACCACAAGCGGAAGCCGGTTCGCGGGCAGGGGTAGCGCGCAGGTGGCGTAAGGGGTGAACACGCACGGCGGGTTGTAGGCCTTGTTGAAGTCGAGGATGACGATGCCTCGGTCATCCGGTGGCGCGGTGTAGAGATATCGTCCGCCGCGGTAGGTCTCCGAACCGTTGGTGAGGTCTCCGAACACGATGAACAGGTCGGTCTCTCCAGGTTCGAGGAAGGCTTCCAGACGATGCGTCTGGCCTCCCACGACGAAGGCGAGGGCTCCCGGCGTGGCATAGACCTCCTCGATGCCGAGCACGGTGGGGACGCGGCTGGCGCGAGTGGGTTGGTGCGGCTCGTACCTGGCTTCGAACCGCCAGGACGGATCGATCGGGTAGGAATCGATGCCCCGGAACGCCTGCCGCCCAGGGCTCTCGGTGTCCCGCACCCGAACGGCCAATCGGTCGAAACGACGGATCAGGTTGAACCGAAGGCTTCCCAGCTCCAGGACCGTGGGGTCTCCTTCCGAGTCGTCCAGGAGATCGACCGCCGTCACGGCGGCGCCGAGGTTCGTGACGCCGGACCGCGGCGCGGCTTCGAACGTTCCCCCGGCCTTGCTCAGAGCGATCGTCCCCACCCGCCCTGGAGCCTTGTCCGCGGGAAGGATCACCCGGCCGGAGGAGTCCGAGCCCACAGGGTTGTCGCCCTCCTCGAGCCAGAACAGACCCACCAGCGCCAGCCAGCCCTCGGGCCCGATGAGCCGCGCGATCCTTCGGGCCCGCCAGGCCAGGACCTCTCGCTCGTGGGGAGACGCCACCGGCCGCTCAGCCGCGGTGCGAGAAGAGCCGGACCAGGTCCGCCGCGTAGTAATCCTCCCAGCGGCCGCCGGGTTCCTTTTCGACGAATTCCTTGTCCAGCCGCACCAACAGAGAGGTGAGCTCGCTACGGGCGGGCTTCCTCCCCAGGAGCTCGGGCAGTTCGGACAGGTTCACCAGCCAGTTCGAGTACCAGGTGGCCCAGTCCTCGTCGGCGCCGTCGGTGATCCGAAACACCGTGTGATGGGTCTCGGCTGCCTCATGCAGCAGCTCGCCGATCTTCGCGACTTCCTCAGCCATGCTTGCCTCCTCCTCCTGTGGGCGGAGGATACGCCGCCCGGTCCTTGCAACGGCGCCCGGCGGCGGCACAATCACATCGGTGTGATTCGGTCCCAGCCGCCCCCTCATCGCCCCGTCCCGGCCGACCGATGCTTGAATCGATGGGCGCTTTCCTCGGGGTGAGTGATGGCGGCTAGCGCGTCACCGGAATGGCTGGATGCCTTCTGCTGGCGGTGCGGGTCTGCTGAGGTCGTCCCCAGCCGCGACGGACGCCTGTTGTGCGGCCCGTGTCGTCACGAGCTCTTCGATTCGACCGGCTCGGGCGAGACGCCGCTCGGTGCGGTCCGCCGACTGTACTGGGAGGCGCACGCCCTCGAACGTTGCTGGCGGTGCATGGACCGGCCAGTCGACCCCACCGACGACCTGGGCCTCTGTTCGACCTGCCGATAGGGCAGGGGGCGGGTCGGATCGCCCCCACCCCCTGCCGCCGCCGATGGGCCCTATTTCTTCCTGTTCTTGTAGTTGAACTTCGTCTTGAGAAGCCCGGTCTTGCTGAAGAGGTAGTTGACCGGCGATCGCTTGGCGCCCTCCTCGATCACGGGCTTGTCGCGGTCGGAGATGTCCCCCTTGACCGTGACGTCCACCTCGACGCTCTTGATCGTCTTGTCCCAGTCCGAGGGGTCCTTCACCCCCGTGATTGGACCGGGGTCGACCTCGACCCGGGCCGTGACGTCGACCGACTCGGGGCTGACGCCCTTTCGGGCGCAGTTCAAGACGATGGCCTCGCTCACGCAAGAGGCCAGGCCGAGCAAAGCGGCCTCGATCGGCTCGAGCCGGTCGTCGGCCCCCTCCACGCCGAGGGCGTCGCCGACTTCCTTCCACGACCCGATCTG
>VAYC01000280.1 GCA_005885025.1 Actinomycetota bacterium
TGTCCCAAGTGCGTGGGAAACAGCTGCTCCGAGGATGAAGCCTCTCGCTTCGATACCCACCACCTTGGTTAGCGGAGGAGACCTCCAGGGATTGGCGAGGGCTTTCACGACCTCGCGGAAAAGATGGGCATCCTCGAAGACCCGCCAGATCTCCGCGTGTCCCCCTGCAAAGGTGATCTGCTCGATAAGCCGGTCACGCAAGTTCTGCTCCACGCTGCCTCTAGTTGTAGTTCCCACGAAGGTTGTTGACACGGGAGAGCCTCCCGTCACGGTGAGGGGCTGACAAGGTCCCGAACCGGAAAGGAGGCTCTCCGTGCCCCATGCTAGAGCCAAGTTGACCCCGCTTGGTCGAGCGGCCCTCGTGGAGCGCGTGTTGATGCAGGGATGGCCAGTCGCTCGAGCAGCAGAAGCCATGAACGTGTCCCGGGCTACGGCACACAAGTGGGTCCGCCGCTACCGGGACGAAGGCCCTGCCGGACTGCTCGATCGATCCTCACGGCCGTTGCGGAGTCCGCACGCTTTGCCAGCGCGCCAGGTCGAACGGATCCTCGCCTCCCGTCGCCGGACCAAGTACGGACCGCACCGCCTGGCATGGTCGCTGGGGCATCCCCGGTCCACTGTCTACGGTGTGCTGCGCCGCCACAACCTGCACCGCCTGGACTGGATGGACCGCCCCACCGGCCGGGTCGTCCGGCGCTACGAACGCGATCGTCCTGGAGAGCTGGTGCACATCGACGTCAAGAAGCTCGGGCGGATCCCCGACGGAGGCGGCTGGCGCATCCACGGCCGAGGCCCCCAGCCCAGAGCCCTCCGGGGCCGCGGCTACGACTACATCCACGCCGCGGTGGACGACCACTCCCGATTGGCCTACGTAGAGGTCCATCCGGATGAGCGGGCCCCCACCACCGGTGCCTTCCTCGCTCGGGCCGCAGCGTTCTTCGCCTCAAACGGCGTGGCCATCAGCGAGGTGATGACCGACAACCACCTGAGCTACACGCGCTCGTCGTCGTTCCAAGCCACGCTCCGGTCCCTCCAGGCCTGCCATGTCCTGACGCCGTTTCGCCGTCCCCAGGTGAACGGCAAGGTCGAACGGTTCAACCGCACCCTTCTGGAGGAGTGGGCCTATGTCCGCCTCTACCGGACGAACGCCGCTCGCCTCACGGCTCTTCGCCGCTGGATCGGGTTCTACAATTCGGAACGACCTCACACCGCGTTGGGAGGCCGGCCGCCGATGGCGGCCCTGTAAACAACGCTGGTGGGAACTACAGCTAGGCCGCCGCTCCGACCTGCGCCGTGCAGAACGCGCAGCGGCGAGCCGCCTTCGGGATGCTGCTCAGGCACTCCGGGCAGTCCCGGGTGGTGGGATCCACTGGCGGCTCCGTCCTTCGCCGGGCCATCAGGGCGTTCACGGGCCGGACCACGAAGAAGAAGACGGCCGCGGCGATCAGGACGAAGGTGATCACCGCGTTGATGAAGGCGCCGTACCTGAACACGCTGCCGTTCACGGTGAAGATCAGCGCCGAGAAGTCTCGCTTCCCAAACAGAGCCCCGATCACCGGCGTGATCAGGTCGTCCACCAGCGCCGTGATCACAGCCCCGAAGGCGATCCCGATGACCACACCCACCGCCAGGTCCACAACGTTGCCGCGCAGCAGGAACTGCTTGAAGTCCTTCACCATCTCCCCTCCCTCGGGTCGAGTCCGTCCTGGCGAAGGCTCCAGAGGTCAGCAGGACCTTTCCCCGTTACGAAGCCCTCATCCGAGCGGGCGAACTCCGGGGAGATTCTGCCCCCTAGGGCAGACCAAGTCCGGTGGTCAAGGCCCGAAGTGTAAGGCCGAAGAGGAAGAACCCCGCCACGGCGAACACCTTCCACGCGTCCGATTTCTCTTCCAGCCCCCGGGCCATGACGTGGGCGATGACCAGCACGATCGCAGGGAAGACCGAGCCGTAGAAGAAGTGCAGGGCCGAGGGCAGGCGGTGGCCGAGGCCCAGCAGGGTGAGGCCCGCGGCGAGCTGGAGGACCAGGATCGACTGGAGGACCGCCAGGAGCCGCCAGAACCACTGGGTCGGCTCCCGCTTGATGAGGAAGAAGACCCCTCCCCACAGGAAGAACAGTCCCCACCCGCCCACGATGACGAACCCGATGTACTTGTGGACGGTCACCATGCCGCGCGGGAGCGTACCAGCGGAAGTGAACCTTTCGTGAACGGCCCGGACACCCCTCGGAAAACTCTCGTAGAGTGGGAAGTTCGCAGCAGACCGGTTGGTTCCTTTCGAAATACGCCCGCAGAGTGGAGGAAGACGATGCTGGAGCGACTTGCACGCTGGAGCTACACCCACAGATGGCGAATCTTGGCGATCTGGATCGTGGCACTGGTCGGGGCGATCTTCGCGGCGAAGGTGGGCGGGGGCGACTACGCCAGTAACTTCTCGCTGCCCGGATCGGAGGCGCAGCAAGCGCTTGATCTCCTCAAGGCGCGGTTCCCCACCGAGTCGGGAGGCTCGGCCGACATCGTGTTCAAGGCCGACCAAGGGGTGAACGACCCAGCCGTCAAGGTGGCCATGGAGCAGTTCTTCGCCCAGGTGAAGACACTCCCGAAGGTCGCGGCCGTCGTCGATCCGTACCAGGCGACCCAGGGCGCTCCCCAGATCTCCCAGGACGGCACGATCGCCTACGCTCGGATCGACTTCACGGTCCAGGCGCAAGACATCCCCAAGGCTGAGGTCATCGACCTCGAGAAGAAGGGCGACGCCCTCGAGAGTCGGATGTCGGGGGTTCGCGTGGAGTTCGGCGGCGACGTCATCCAGAACGCCCAATTCGAGCCTCCGGGCGGGGCCGAGGCCGTGGGGTTCGTCGCGGCCATCATCATCCTGCTCATCACCTTCGGATCGGTACTGGCGATGGGACTGCCGATCCTGTCCGCTCTGTTCGGGATCGGGATCGGCATCTCGCTGGTCTTCCTGTTCGCCAACTGGGTCAGTGTGCCGAACTTCACGCCACAGATCGCATCGATGATCGGGATCGGCGTCGGGATCGACTACGCGTTGTTCATCGTGACGCGATACCGGCAGGGGCTCCACGAGGGACGTGACCCGCAGGCAGCCACCATCGTGGCGCTGACGACGGCCGGCAGGGCGGTCCTCTTCGCAGGAACCATCGTGGTGATCTCCCTCCTGGGCCTGCTCCTGATGGGCTTCCAGTTCGTCCAGGGGATCGCGGTTGGCGCGGCGGCCGCCGTGTTCGTCACCATGCTGGTGGCGGTCACGTTGATGCCGGCGATCCTGGGATTCGTCGGCCGCAACATCGACCGGTTGCACATCCCCCGGCTCCGGCGCACGGAGAACGTCTCCCGGCAGGGGTTCTGGTACCGGTGGAGCCGGCTCGTCCAGCGGCGGCCCGTCACCATCGGCCTGGTGGGACTGATCGCGCTGGTGACCCTGACGCTTCCCCTGTTCTCCATGCGGTTGGGCGCGGCCGACGCCGGCAACGATCCGACGCACCTCACCACACGCAGGGCTTACGACCTCCTGTCCGAAGGGTTCGGGCCGGGATTCAACGGCCCGCTGCTCCTGGCGGCGCGCATTCCCGGACCGCAGGGATTGCAGGTGCTCGGTCGCCTACAGCATGAACTGGAGCAGACACCGGGCGTGGCTGCGGTCTCCCCACCGTTCCCCAACCAACAGGGCGACACGGCGGTCATGCGGATCTACCCGACGACGTCCCCGCAGGATGCTGCCACCACCGACCTGGTGCACAAGCTGCGCGACCAGGTCATCCCCCAGGCCACCAAGGGCACCGGGGTCCGGGTCATGATCGACGGCGAGACGGCATTCTTCGTGGACTTCGCCGCGAAGATCGGCCAGCGCCTGCCGGTGCTGATCGGGGTGGTCATCCTGCTGTCGTTCATCCTGCTCATGATGGTGTTTCGCTCACTCCTCGTCCCGCTGAAGGCGGGCATCATGAACCTGCTGTCGATCGGCGCCGCGTACGGCGTGCTCGTGGCGGTGTTCCAGAAGGGCTGGGGCGCCGGCCTGATCGGGGTCGACAAGAAGGGGCCCATCGAGTCCTGGGTCCCGATGATGATGTTCACCATCCTGTTCGGGCTCTCCATGGACTACGAGATCTTCCTGCTCTCCCGGATCCGCGAGGAGTACCTGCGCACGCGCGACAACGGCCTGTCGGTGGCCAACGGCGTGGCGTCGACCGGGCGGGTCATCACCGCCGCGGCGGCGGTCATGATCGCCGTGTTCCTGACGTTCGTCGTGGGATTCGACGTACGCCAGATCAAGGAGATCGGGCTGGGGCTGGCTGCATCGATCCTGGTGGACGCCACACTCGTCCGGATGGTGCTGGTGCCTTCCACCATGGAGCTGCTGCGCGACGCCAACTGGTGGTTCCCGCGAGGCATGCAGCGCTGGGTCCCGAAGATCGGAGTGGAGCGGCAGCCGGAGAGCCTCGAGGCGGAGCTGGCGAGGCTCACCGAACGCGAGCGAGTCACCGACTAGACGGAAATCGGAGGGCGGTCGGGCCGGTCCCGCTCAGCGGGACCGGCCCAGGCCCTCGTAGCGATACACGCCGACCCGTCCCGCGGAGTCCTTGTTCAGCCTCCGAGACAGGTGCAGCCCCTCCAACGCGAGTTCGAGGGCAGAAGCGGCGACGCCCGGACTTTCCTCTTCCACGCCCAGGCGGCCCAGCAACTTCCCAAGCCCTGGCATGGCGCCGAACTGAGCCAGGAAGTCACCCGACGGCATGAGGTCCGAGGTCTCCGCTGCGAGCCCTTCGTCGAA
>VAYC01000286.1 GCA_005885025.1 Actinomycetota bacterium
CGGTGGTGACCCAGCCATTGCCTACAGCCTCCGCGACAAGGCCTTCTATCTTTCGCAACTGTGCTTCTTCCGGACCGAGGCACAGTCCGAGGTGCAGGTCTACAAGTCGCTGGACAATGGACTGACGTGGACGCCGGGCCGGCGAGCGGCGATCGCGGCTACCAACTACGACTCTGGAACGGGTGAGATCGACGACACCATCTTCAACGACAAGTCGTTCATGACCGTCGACAACAACCCCAGGAGCAACTTCTACGGCCGAGTCTACGTCTCCTACACCAAGTTCCACATCGCGGAGGATGGATCCTCGGACACGTGCCCGATCAAGCTCTCCTACACCGACACCATCCCGAGCCAGGATCCGTCCCTGGCTGTATGGAGCCACACGGACGTCGTTCCGGACGATCCGGGCGGGCAAGGCCTTGGGGAGTCGGCCGATCAGTTCTCCGTGCCGGTGGTGGAATCCAACGGCACCCTGAACATCGCGTACGTCCTGGAGGAGTGCAACACCTCCCTCGATCACGGTCTTCGGTTCCAGCAGTCCTCGAACGGCGGAGCGACCTTCCTAACCGACCCCGTGGTCGTGGACAAGGCAGGGGAATGGGCGGACAACCCGGACCTCAGCGACCTGATCCCGAACACGGCCTTCCGGACGCCGAACACCGTCGCGTTGGCTTGGAGTGGCGTGACCGGCACGCTGGCGTTCATCTACACGAACTACATCGATGGACAAGGGGACGGCAACATCGACGTCAGCCTGTCCACCGATGACGGAGTCACGTGGTCGGATCCGATCCATGTCAGCGTAGACCCGCACGGGAATGCGGCTGCCAACAACCAGTTCTTCCCCTGGATCGCCGTCGACCAAAGCGGACGGTTCCAGGCCATGTGGCTGGACCGGCGGTCCGACCCGAACAACCACGACATCGGCACTGGGCAGGCGCAGTCGACTGATGACGGGCTCACCTGGAAGAACTTCCGGGCCAGCACCGAGACGTGGGATCCGGATCTCGGCTTCTTCAAGTCGGGGGCCTTCATCGGGGACTACAGCGGCTTGGCCGCCAGCGACCAGGTGATCTACCCGGTGTGGACCGATGGCCGTGACAGCTCCATCGAGGAGACGGGCATCGGAGAAACCGACATCTTCACGAACGTCGAAATCCGAAGCTAACAGGACGCGGGACGTGTGAGGAGTGCGGCGGTTTCAGCCGCCCTCCTCACACGCAAGGCCGTTTCGGCTGCACGAATGGTGAGGCGAGCTCTCCCCTGAGACCCTCGGCGCTCAGCTCCTCGTGAATCGCCGGTCCGGGATGAACCACATCACCGCCACGCCCACGTAGATCGCATATGCGATCCAGGGACTCACGAACGCGAGCCCCACTGCGGCGACGTACAAGCCGAGCGACGCGTACCCCTTCGCGTCGGACCCAATCGCTCTGGCCACTGCCGAGGTCAGGCCGTTCGCTCGTATCAGCGTTCGGACCAGGAGGCTGTACGCGAGCGCGGCGGCCAGGGCCACGATGCCGTAGGCCGCGGCCGGCAGCGGCTGCCGGTACTCGTCGCGAATCCACACCGTCACCACGGGAATGAGGGATAGCCAGAAGAGCAGGAACATGTTCGCCCACATCGCCGTGCCGCTGATGCGATCGGCGGCTCGAAGCAGATGGTGGTGGTTGTTCCAGTAGATGGCGACGAAGACGAAGCTGAGCATGTAGACGAGGAGACCCGGCAGCACCGCGCGGACGGCGGTCCAGGTGGCACCGTGCGGCGGACGCAGGCTGAACGCCATGATCGTGATGATCACGGCCATCACGGCGTCGCTGAACGCCTCGACGCGCGCGGTGCCGAGCTCGAGCGTGCCGGTCAAAGGACTGCGCTGGCTCACAGTCGATCGATCATAGGCCAGCCCTGACCAGGCTGGGCCAGAAAAGGGAATGATCGAAGGTGCGCCAGTAGGGCGCCCGAGTCACTCGAAGAGAGTGAGGACTCTTGGGAGGGACATCGAGCCCGGGCAGGCGTGATGTTCGCTACCGCTTCACGCGTTTTCCTGATGCCGCGGACCTCTCGATGGCGGCGATGACCTCGTGGCGCCGGACGGCGTCGGCGAAGTCCGGCACGGTGTGAGTCCCGTGGTCGATGTCTTCCGCGAACGCGGCGTAGGCACGCCCGACGTTGTAGGCGGGCGCTCCGTCCAGGCTCGTGAGCGCGGGCCATTTCTGTCTCAGCGCCGCCGGGACGGGAAGTTCGACAGGCTCGCTCGGCCCGTGTGCTCCCGCCACGGTCAATGGGTAAATTTGGGGCTGTGCGGCGTCGGCGGTGATCCGGAGGGTTCCGTCGGTTCCGTTGATCTCCCACAGGAACCCGGTACCGCCGGCCACGGCCTCACGGACGTGGATGCTGGCGGTCGCCCCGGAGGTGAGGGTGCCGATCACCGCGATCTGGTCGGCCGCCGTTTTCACGACCTGCTCCCCGGTCTCCTCGATGGTGATGAGCGGTCTGCGAAGATCCGAGACGGCCGACAGGTCGGCGAACTCGCCCAGTACGTGGTTGAGGGTGTCCAGGCTGTGGCCGACGGCGATCGTGAGCACGTTGGCCCCGTTTGTCCTGTCGAGCATGTAGGCGTTGGGCCGGCCCAGGACGTCGCCCGGGACCGACAGCCCGACCATGGTCGTTGACAGGACCTCGCCGACGTATCCGTCGCCGAGCAGCTCTTGGACGAACTCGATCGCCGGGGCCTGGCGGGCCTGCAACCCGACGACCGTGCGCACGCCATGCTCGGCGGCGAGCGCGGCCATCGCTCGCGCGTCCTCGAGGTCGCGGCCAAGTGGCCACTCACAGTAGACGGCCTTGCCGGCGGCAAGTGCGGCGGAAACGAGCTCTCGATGCCGCGGGACCTTGACCGTAACGGCGACCACGTCGATGTCTGATTGGGTCAGCATCTGCTCGTGG
>VAYC01000287.1 GCA_005885025.1 Actinomycetota bacterium
CTCCGGGGGCGATGGCGTCCTTGTGGATCTCGAGCACGGCCGTGCCGTACTCGAGCTCGTACTCCTCGCGCTCGCTGTTCCAGGGGAGCTTGCCTTCCTTGCGCACCGGGACGAAGCCAGCACCGAAGTGATAGGCGACGGGCGAAGCGAGGATGAACCCCCGAGCCTCGATGCCCACGACTTTGTCGATGTTGCCCCGTCCGTAGTGCACCACGATGAGGTCGATCACCGAGGAGAAGGCGTTCTCGTCAGCGAGCAGCGGGGTGATGTCTTTGAAGACGATGCCCTTCTGCGGGAAATCGGGGATGTCGCGGATCAGCCCCTTCAGCTCAGCGATGGTGTTGTTCATGGACCTCCTCCCAGCGGGCAGAGCCTAACGCCGCCGGCGCTTGGGCTTGCCCTGAGGTCTCCCCTTCTTCTTCTTTCCGCCGCCCGGTCGGGGCCGCGTCGCCTGGCTGGAGGCCGCCGAGCGCCCCGGGACGGCGGCGACGGTGCCCGCCGGCTCGAGCTCCCGCTCCTGGGTGACCGCGGACGCGAGCCCCGGCCGCGAGACTGCGCGAAGACCCGGGCGGGCCGCCCGCGCTTGGGCCCTGGACCGGATCTGCTGGTAGCGGGGCTCCCGCTCCTTGAACAGAGCCAGGATGGGGGCGGCCACGAAGATCGAGGAGTACGTCCCCGACGCCACTCCCACGAACAGCGCGAACGCGAAGTCCTTCAATGTCTGTCCGCCGAACAACAACAACGATCCGATCGGCAGCAACACCACGAGGGAGGTGTTGACCGACCGCATCAGGGTCTGGTTCAAGGACATGTTCACGACGCCCGAGTACGTGTCTCGGGCCACCGACGCCAGCGACTCGGTGTTCTCCTTCACCTTGTCGAAGATGACCACCGTGTCGTACAGCGAGTACCCGAGGATGGTGAGGATGGCGATGACCGTCTCCGGTGTGACCTCGCGGCCCACCAGCGCATAAACCCCCGCGGTGATGATGAGGTCGTGGGCCAAGGCCACCAGCGCACCGATGGCCATCTTCCACTCGAAGCGTGCCGTGATGTACAGCGTGACCAGGACGAGGAACACGATCAGACCGATCAGCATCTTCCGCGAGATCGTGCTGCCGAACGTCGGCCCCACGTCCTGCTCGTTGATCTCGTTCGGAGAGATCCCGGCCGCCCGAGCCAGCTCGGCCCGCAGCTGATCCCCCTTCAACGTTCCCGGAATCTGTGATCCTGCCGCCGGCGTGGGTGAGGCGGAGGCGGTCGGGCTCGCGGTCGGCGTGGCGGACGCGCCGCTGGTTGGCGTGGCAGAGGCACCGGTCGTCGGGGTGGCAGAGGCGCTCGGGGTGACCGCCGGAGTGAGACCCAGTTCGGTGAGGCTCTTCGTCCGGATCTGGACGCAGCCGGTGGGGCAGTTCTGCCCGCCTATGATCTCCACCCGGGCGTCGGGGAGGCCGAACCGGGCCATGATCGCCTGGAAGTCCTGCACGCTGTCCCCGCTCTTGTCCTGGAACTGGAGCTGCGAACCACCCTTGAACTCGATGGAGAAGTTCAGCCCCCGCACGAACAGCCCGATCAGCGACAGCAGGATGAACGTCCCGGACAGTGCGAACCACCAGTTCCTCCGGCCGATCAGGTTGAGGTTGGGGACGCGGTGGCCCCGGAAGGTGGCGACGGCGTCGCGGATCCTCATCGCTCACCACCGGTGACCGGCAGCGGGTCGGCAGCGACGCCGCTGCGAAGCCCCATCCCTCGCAGCGAAGTGAGGAACGGACTCCGCGAGATCAGGTACACCGTGGGTCGCTTGAAGAAGTAGACGACGAACATGTCCAGCGCGGTGGAGAGCCCCAGGGTCAGGGCGAAGCCCCGCACCGATCCCACGGCCAGCAAGTACAGGACCAGGGCCGCGATGATCGTGACGATGTCTGCCGCCACGATGGTCTTCCAGGATCGCTTGAACGCCGGCACGACGGCGGCCCTCAGGGTCTTGCCGTGGCGGACCTCGTCCTTCAGCCGTTCGTAGAACACGATGTAGGAGTCGGCGGTGATCCCGAGGGAGACGATGATCCCGGCCACGCCCGCCAGCGTGAGCGCGTACCCGATGGTCTTCCCCAGCAGAGAGATCAGGCCGATGGCCAGGACACCCCAGATCCCCATCCCGACCCAGGTCACCAAGCCCAACAGCCGGTAGTAGAAGGCCAGGTACAGCATGAGGGCGATCAGTCCGACCAGCCCGGCGACGAGTCCCTCGCGCAGGGACTCCTTGCCAAGCAGAGGACTCACCGTCTGGACCTCTTCCCGGACAAGCTGAACGGGAAGCGATCCGGAGTTCAGGACCACGGCCAGGTTCTTTGCCTCTCGCTCACCGGCGGCGGTGGTCGCGCCCGTCCCCAGCGTGATGACGCCCGACCCGTTGGGGATCTGCCCCTGGACCACGGGCGCGGACTCCACCACGCCGTCGAGGACGATGGCGAGCTGCTTGTTGACCAGGCGCTTGGTGGCTTCGGAGAACTTGCCGGCTCCCGACTTGTTCAGGGTGAAGTCGACCTCCCAGCCGGTATTGCCCTGGGTGGCGCCGTTGGTCGAGGTCCGGAACACCGGCGTGGCCTTCGTGAAATCGGCTCCAGTGATCTCCACCTTGCCCAGCTGGTACTTGGGGTCGACTCCGTCGGTGAACGTGCCGTCGCTGTTCTGATCCCCGTACGCGACCACGTCTCCCGTCGACTGGAAGTCGCCGGTGGCGGGATCGCGGGGAGTGAGCGGAGTGGTCTTGTAGCTCGCGTCGCTCGGGTTGATGGTCTGCAGGACCTCACGTTCCTCCAGCCGGGCGGTGGTTCCGATAATTTCCAGCACCCGCTGAACGCTCTGGGCCTTCGCCTTGGCCTGGGCGTCGGCGATGTTCTTGTAGCAC
>VAYC01000288.1 GCA_005885025.1 Actinomycetota bacterium
TGCTCGACCCGCCGCGGCGAGTCGTTCCTCGCCCGCCAGCGCCCACAGGGCCTCGGCGGCGAACGCCACCGACAGCTCGCGCAATCTGCCCCGCTCCTCCCCCTTCAACAGCCGAACGGCCTCAGCAACATCGAGTGCATTGCCGATGGCCAAGCCGAGTGGTTGGGACATGTCGGTCACCGCGGCGCGGGCCCGGCGGCCCCACTTCGACGCCAACCCCACACACGCCGACGCGAGCTCGGCGGCGGCTTCGGGCGTCTTCATGAACGCCCCGCTCCCCGCCTTCACGTCGAGCAGGATGAGGTCGGTTCCGACCGCGAGCTTCTTCGACATCACGCTGGCGGCGATCAGGGGGATGCTGTCGACCGTGGCCGTAGCATCACGGAGCGCGTACAGCGCGCCGTCGGCCGGGACGAGGTCCTTGGACTGCCCGGCCACCGCGCAGCCGATCTTCTCCACCTGTCGCTCCAGCTGCTCGGGTGAGAGATCGGTGCGCAGGCCAGGGATCGACTCTAGTTTGTCGAGCGTTCCTCCCGTATGCCCCAAGCCCCGGCCTGAGAGCTTCGCCACAGCCAGCCCCAGGGAAGCTGCCAGCGGCGCGAACACGAGAGTGACGCCGTCACTCACGCCTCCGGTGGAGTGCTTGTCGACCTTGGGGCGGCTCACTCGAGAAAGCGGGAGGGTCACCCCCGATTCGATCATCGCGCGGGTCAGCTCGGCAGTCTCGCCGTCCGAGAGGCCGTTCACGTAGGCGGCCATGAGGAACGCCGCGGCCAGGTAGTCGGGGATCTCTCCCTTCGCGTAGCCGAGGACGAACGCCCGCAGTTCATCGCCTTGCAGTTCCCGCCCGTCACGCTTCGCCGCGACCACGTCGCGGGGCTCGATCACCAGCCCAGCTCCTTGGCGAAGCTCGTTCCGGACAATCCCTCGGTCGTCACGCCGAGCACCTCCCCCACGGTCGCACCGAGGTCGCCGAACACCGGTCGGGTCCCCAGATCGATCGCGGCGTCGGCCCCGCGGGCCCCGGAGACGAGGACCGGCGTGTATTCGCGCGTGTGGTCGGTGGAGCTCGCATCGGACGGGTCACAGCCGTGGTCGCCGGTCAGGAACAGCAGCCCCCCACGCACGGCCGCGGCGAGCTGGGGCAGCCGCTGAGCGAAGGCCTCCACACACTTCGCGTAGCCGGGGGCGTCGTTCCGGTGGCCGTACTTCGAATCGAAGTCGACCAGATTCGTCATCACCAGGCACGGACCCGGCTGCGAGAGGTACTCGATCGAGAGGTCGACGCCATGGTCGTTCGAGTCCGAGTAGCTGGACTCGGTCAGCCCCTGGCCCGCGAAGATGTCGCCGATCTTTCCCACGCCGAACACTGGGATGCCGGCCTTGATCACGAAGTCAAGGACGGTGGGCCTCGGCGGAGGCACCGAGAAGTCTCGTCGCTCGGGCCGGCGAAAGAACGAACCCGGCTCGCCGTCGAACGGTCGGGCGATCACGCGGCCGACACGGTGGTCGCCGTCGAGGATCCTCCGGGCCATCCGGCACCACTCGTAGAGCTGCTCCAGGGGCACGACCCGAACGTGCGCCGCCACCTGGAACACCGAGTCCGCGCTCGTGTAGAGGATGGGCCGGCCGGTCCGGAGGTGCTCCTCGCCCAGCTCCTCGATGATTTCGGTGCCCGACGCGGCCTTGTTGCCCAGTGCTTTTCGCCCGATGGCGCCTTCCCACCGCCCGACGACGTCGGGGGGGAACCCGTTCGGATAGGTCGGGAATGGACGGTCCAGGACGATCCCGCACATCTCCCAGTGCCCGGTCGTGGTGTCCTTGCCGGCCGAGCGCTCGGTGAGCTTGCCGTGAGCGGTTCCGGGGCCCGCGCCATCTGCGGGTACACCAGCCACATCGGTCAGGGCGCCCAATCCCAGCGCGGCCAGGTTCGGCGCGTTCAGCCCTCCCACCGCAGACGCGACGTGCCCCAGTGTGTTCGACCCGGCATCCCCCACCCCGAACGAGTCGCACACCAGGAACAGGACCCGCTCGGGGCGCTCGGGGGCGGCCATGTCTGCGCTAGGTTGTGACCTTCGGGCGCGACCGCGCGAACCGGGCTCGCGGATGCGCGGCGAAGTACTCCTCGCGCATCCGCTCTCCGGTCACCAACGTGTAGATCTGCGTCGTGGCGAGGCTGGCATGGCCCAGCAGCTCCTGGACCACCCGGACGTCGGCTCCACCCTCCAGCAGATGCGTGGCAAAGGAGTGGCGGAACATGTGGGGGGTCACGCGCTTGCGCAATCCTGCCCGCCTGGCACACGCCTTCAGCATCTTCGTCGCTCCCTGCCGCGTCAGCCGGCCTCCTCGTTGGTTGAGGAACAGCGCGCCGCCGGACCGCTCTCGCGCCAGCGACGGCCGGGCCCGGGTCAGGTACGCCTTCACCGCTCGCGTGGCGAACCGCCCCAGCGGCACGATCCGCTCCTTGCTTCCCTTCCCCATCACTCGGACGCTTCCCTCGTCGAGGTCGGCGTCGTCCACGTCCAGCCCCACGAGCTCCGAGATGCGGAGACCGGCGCCGTACAGCACCTCGAGGATGGCCCGGTCGCGGAGCCCGGGCAGGTCGGCGTCGCCCGGCACGGCCAGGATCGATTCCACCTCGCCGACGGTCAGGGGGCGGGGCAGGGTCCGCGGCACCTTGGGGCGCACGACCCCCTCCGAGGGATCGGCCGATGCCTCGCCTTCTCGAAGAAGAAAGGCGTGAAACGTTCGAACGGCCGCCAGGGCCCGCGCCACCGAGGAAGCGCGGTACCGCTTCCCCTCCTCGTACTCGGCGCCCGACAGCGAGCCGACGAACCCGGAGACCAACGACTCGTCGGCGTGCGTTGCGTCGCCGATCCCGCGATCGCCGAGGAACGCGGCGTAGCGGGCCAGGTCCCGTCGATACGCCTCGAGGGTATTGCGGGCCAGGCCCCGTTCCACCGACAGGTAGTCGATGAACCGCGAGATCTGCCCTGCGATAGACCCCTCCACGATTCGTCAGCATAGCGGCCGACCTCGGCCGCTTCGTCGTGGAGATCCTTGACGGATTGGGACGCTCGACCGAAGCTCAGCCGGTCTTGGTTCCTCGCGCTGTCCACCGCCGGCGGAACTCAGGGACCAGCGACCAGAGTGGCACCTCGCGGTCGTCGTCGATCCATCGCTTGTCCTCGCAGTGGTGGCAGATGGTGAACATCACCCGGGTGCCTTCTGTGGACACCACCACGCTCAGAAGCCCCAGCGACCCACAGGCCGGGCACGGCCGGCTCGAAAAAGCGTCCATGACCCACTACATCGCGTCAGGCGCCTCCTTCGTTTCAAGCGGCATCCATGGGGGAAGCGGCGTCGAGATCGCCTAGGAGGACTCGGGCTCCAC
Organism: Actinomycetota bacterium; assembly: GCA_005885025.1. Lineage (GTDB taxonomy): Bacteria > Actinomycetota > UBA4738 > UBA4738 > UBA4738 > AC-52. The sequence continues at coordinate 3,395 of VAYC01000288.1, forward strand.
GAACGCCGCTAGCCCGAGACGGCCAGCGGTTCGGTCAGCGCACCCTGGCGGCGGGCCAGGGCCGCTCCCACGAAGTCCCTGAACAGCGGATGCGGCCGGGTGGGCCGCGACTTGAGCTCGGGATGGAACTGGCCCGCGATGAAGTACGGGTGGTCGGGAAGCTCGATGATCTCGACCAGCCGCCGGTCCGGTGACATTCCCGACAACACCATCCCGTGCTCCTGGAGCGCGCCGTGGTACGCGGGGTTGACCTCATAGCGGTGGCGGTGCCGTTCGGACACCACCGGTTTGTCGTACACGCGCTCGGCCAGGCTCCCCGGCAGCAGCTCCGCGGGGTACGCCCCCAACCGCATGGTTCCGCCCTTGTCGACCACGCCTTCCTGCTCGGGCAGCAGGTCGATGACGGGATGCGGCGTCGAGGGGTCGAACTCCGAGGAGTTCGCGCCCTCCAGCCCACAGACGTTCCGGGCGAACTCGATGACCGCGCACTGCAGGCCGAGACAGAGCCCCAGATACGGGATCCGCCGCTCGCGAGCGAACTGGATCGCGGCGACCTTCCCCTCCACGCCCCGGATGCCGAACCCACCCGGGACGAGGATGCCGTCGGCCTCGGACAGCACCTCCTCGACGTTCGCGTCGATCAGCTCGTCCGAGGGGATCCACGTCATGTTGACCTTGGCCCCGTGGTGGAACCCGCCGTGCTTCAGGGCCTCGATCACCGACAGGTAGGCGTCCTTCAGCGTCACGTACTTGCCGACGATCGAGATGTTCACCGGTGCCACCGCTCGGTGCACCCGGTCGACCAGCTCGCGCCATTCGGAGAGCTCCGGCTCGCCGTCGTCCAAGCCCAGCAGCCGGACCAGCAAGCCGTCCAGCCCTTCGCGGTGCAGGGCCAGCGGGACCTCGTAGATGGAGTCGGCGTCGACGGCGGAGACCACGCCTCTGGCTTCGACGTCGCACAGCAGCGAGATCTTCTCCTTGAGCTTCGGCCCGATCGCCCGGTCCGAGCGGCACACGATCACGTCCGGCTGGATACCGATCGACCGCAGCTCCTTCACCGAGTGCTGGGTCGGCTTCGTCTTGAGCTCTCCGGTCGGACCGATGAACGGCATCAGAGAGACGTGCACGAACGCAACGTTCTCCCGGCCGACCTCGTTGCGAAGCTGCCGGATGGCCTCGAGGAACGGGAGGCTCTCGATGTCACCGACGGTCCCGCCCACCTCGACCACGCACACCTCGGCGTCGGTGGTCGCGGCGAGGCGCCGGATGCGCTCCTTGATCTCGTTGGTGATGTGGGGGATGACCTGGACGGTTTTCCCCAGGTACTCGCCCCGCCGCTCCTTCTGGATCACCGTCAGGTACACCGAGCCCGTGGTGACGTTCGATTCCCGGGCCAGGCTCTCGTCGGTGAACCGCTCGTAGTGGCCCAGGTCGAGGTCGGTCTCGGCCCCGTCATCGAGCACGAACACCTCGCCGTGCTCGAAGGGGTTCATCGTGCCGGGGTCGACATTGATGTAGGGGTCCAGCTTCTGGAGGGTGACCCGAAGGCCGCGAGACTTGAGGAGCCGGGCGATGGAGGCGGAGGTGATGCCCTTGCCGAGCCCGGAGGCGACTCCACCCGTGACAAAGATGTATTTCGATCGCGAAGTCACTACGGGATTCCATGCTAACAGAGGAACCCGCGGCGTGAACCCTTTCGCTACCCCGAAGCAGAAGATTCCGGCCGGAGATCCTGCTCGGGCAGGCGGCCCAGGTCGTCCAGCCA
>VAYC01000275.1:0-3095 GCA_005885025.1 Actinomycetota bacterium
ACAGCTCCTTGAAGTTCCCCAGGCCGAAGCCCCTGCTGCCGTGGCGGTCGATGATCTCGTAGAACACCGTGGGCCGGTCCTGGACGTTCTTGGTGAAGATCTGGAGCAGATAGCCCTCTTCGTCCCTATCGGCCAGGATGTTCAGCCGCTCGATGTCTTCCATGCTCTGATCGATCGTCCCGATGCGTCCGCGCACGGCCTCGTAGTAGGTGGCAGGAACGCGGATGAACCGGACGCCTCGCCGCCGCAAGGAGTCCACCGTCTTGATGATGTCCTTGCTCAGCATGGCGATGTGCTGGACCCCTGGCCCTCGGTAGAACTCGAGGTACTCGTCGATCTGGCTCTTCTTCTTGCCGGGGGCCGGCTCGTTGATCGGCAGCTTCACCCGGCCCACGCCGTCCCACATGACCTTGGACATGAGCGCTGTGTACTCGCTGGAGATCTGGTCGTCGCGGAAGTGCACCAGCTGATCGAAGCCGAGGACCCGGCGGTAGAACTGAGCCCACTCGTTCATCTTGCCGAGCTCGACGTTGCAGACGATGTGGTCGATCAGCTCGATGCCGACCTCCGGCCCCTCGTCGGGGATGGCAGGTTCCGACCGATACCCCGGCAGGAAGGGCCCCGAGTAGTTGTCGCGCTCGATGAAGGAGTGGAGGGTCTCGCCGTACGCGGCGATGGACGACCGGACGACCTTCCCGTTCTCGTCCTCCAGGATGATCGGCTCGAGCACTCCCCGGGCGCCCTGGCCCGTGGCGTACTCGAAGGCGTGGGCGGCGTCGGGCACGCGGAAGGTCACGTCCCTCACCCCATCCCCGTGCTCGAGGACGTGCCGGGCGATGGGGGATTCCGGTCCCATGGCCCCGGTCATGACCAGCCGGGCCTCGCCCTGCTCCAGGACCCAGGACGCCCGGTCCCGGACCTTGGTCTCCGGGCCGCTGTACGCGGTGACGCTGAAGCCGAAGGCTTTCGAGTAGTAATGGGCGGCTTGCCTGGCGTTCCCCACGTAGTACTCAACGTGGTCGATGCCGAGCAGCGGCATCACATCTTCGTGCTGTCCTGCGGCCTGATCGAGCTGTTGTGCCATCGGTGCGGCCCTCCCGTGGATCGACCTTCCTGTGATCGACTATACCCGGCCGTCCGGAGGATCCTCCCCTCAGGGCCACGCGGCGAACACGGTCCCGTGTCCGCGCTCCACGGCGAGCTCGAAGTTCTCCCTCACCCTTCGCTCAAGGGCTCCGGACCGGAGGTCGTGGGCGAGCGCCTCGAGACCCTTGCGCCGGGTCTCTTCGTCGAGGTGATGCCAGAAGGACGTGTTGCGCAGATACGCCGAGCCCGCCAGATGGAACCGATCGGTATGCAGCGCCGGCAAGGAGCCGTCCACGCCGTCCGTGTAGACGAACGGCTCGTGCACGACGCGACGAAACCCCGCGTCGCGGAGGATGCGTTCGATGTCATCGCTTGACAGCCTGGGGTTGCCCGGAGGGGCCACGCCGAAGTACTCGTGGACGAAGAGCGGGGCGTTGTCGCTGGTGGGATCGGCGATCACCACGGGGCCGCCTCGCAGGACCCTCCTCAGCTCACGGGCGGCGGCGGGACGGTCCTCGATGACGTGGAGGACGTTCACCAGGATGGCCCGATCGACGGAGGCGTCGGGCAACGGGAGGGAGCGGGCATCGGCAACCGCGGATCGTCCCGGGCCCACCTTGCGGGCGGCGTGGACGATCATCTCGAACTCGGGGTCGACCACCAGGACGCGGAACCCGCGAGCCTGGAAGACCTGCGCGTAATTGCCGGTCCCCCCGCCCACGTCGAGGAGGAGCCGGCCCTCAGCGGGTCCGAGGTGCTTGGCCAGGGCCCGGACCACGGTGGGGCTGGCCCCCCGCGTGTAGTCGTACGTGCGGGCCTGCGCGGCGTAGTCGCGCGATCGCGGCTGGCTGGCGGCGTTGGGGCGAGAACTCATCCGCTGCGAGCATGGCACGAGGAGCGAAAGGGGACGGGCCCGGGCCAGCCGTTGAGCCCTCAGCTCGGCTTCGGTGGCGGTTCTCCCGGGGGCGGCGGTGGGTCGAACGGAGTCGCCCCCCCGAGCATCGACAAGCGATCGATTGCCAGGCCACCTTCTACGATGGGTGTTCCGCGCGGCGACACCAGGTCCTCGAGCGACTGGAGGATGGCCCAAAAGGCGCCCAGTCCAGCGGTCGCCCATGCCACCCACCGAAGTTCCGGCGGCATCGCCGGGACGAGCAACACGCAGATCAGCGTGGTCACCCAGAAGAACACGGCCCTGCGCCTGAGCGCCCTTCTGGCTGACCCGGATCGCCGTTTCGCTCCCGCCTCCATCATCAGCCCAGCTTGAAGGGAAGATAGGTGAGCCAGGCTACCGCGAAGGATCCGGGGATCGTGAGGACCCACGCCCAGACCACCCGCCTGGCCACACCCCACCGAACCGCGGACAGGCGCTGGGTCGATCCGACGCCGACGATCGCCCCGGTGATGGTGTGGGTGGTGGATACGGGGATCCCCGCGTGCGCGGTGAAGAACAGCGTCGCCGCCGCGGCGGTCTCCGCGCTCATGCCCGAGACCGGCTGGAGCTTCGTGATCTTGGAGCCCATCGTGTGGACGATGCGCCAGCCTCCCGACAGTGTCCCGAGCCCGATCGCAGCGTGGGCCGATAGGACGACCCACAGAGGGACCCCCGCCGAGGGCGGGAGAACGCCTCCCACTATGAGCAGGGCGAGGATCACCCCCATGGTCTTCTGGGCGTCGTTGGCTCCGTGGCCGATGCTGAACGCGGCGGCCGAGACGAGCTGCGTCCGCCGGAAGCCCTTGTTCAGCCGGTCCACCCGCCGATTCCGATGGAACGTCCACATGACTCCGACCAGGATGGTGAAACCCAGGAGGAGCCCGATGATCGGCGAGAGCACGATGAACACGGCGATCTTTCGGAAGCCGTCGGCGATGAGCGCGCTCCACCCGGCCTTGGCTACCGCGGCCCCGCCCATGCCTCCGATGAGGGCATGCGACGAGGAGGTTGGAAGCCCGAAGAACCAGGTGATCACGTCCCAAACGATCGCCCCGACCACTCCGGCGAAGATGAC
>VAYC01000275.1:3119-3668 GCA_005885025.1 Actinomycetota bacterium
GTGGCCGCGACCTTCGTCCCGAAGATCAGGAAGGCGATGAAGTTGAAGAACGCGGCCCAGATCACAGCGAGGGAGGGCGTGAGGACGCGGGTCGAAACGACGGTGGCGATCGAGTTCGCCGCGTCGTGGAACCCGTTGAAGAAGTCGAAGCACAGCGCCACGAGGATGACGAACACGAGCGCGGGCGTCATCTAAGCGTGCTTGAGCACGATCGACTCGAGCGTGTTGGCAACGTCCTCGCACTTGTCGATGGCCGCCTCGAGCTGGTCCGCCAGGTCCTTCCACTTGAGGACGTCCATCGCCTTGTACTCACCGGAGAACAGCCGGGCGACCGTCTTCCGATAGATCCGGTCGCCTTCGTTCTCCAAGCGGTTGATCTCGACCCAGTACTGGTTCAGTCCGTCGAAGCTTCGGAGCCCGGCCATGGCCTGGTACGTCTGGGCGCAGGCGCGAGCCAGGACCTCGGCCTGCTGCCTCATCTCGGGCAATGGCTGTTCGATCTGGTGCAGGACCAGGAGATCCGCCACGGCCTCGATCCCGTCGAGGATG
>VAYC01000275.1:3814-4259 GCA_005885025.1 Actinomycetota bacterium
GTCAGGAGGTTCAGAAGAAGATTCCCTGAATCCGCGAGGTTCGCCGCGGCGCGCTCGAACAGATCGTAGAAGCCCTCGCTCCTGGGGATGATTCGGAGCCTCATGGAGACCCTTCGCGGGCCGCAGCCTGCCTGAGCATCGCCGAGCGGTGGATATCAGATACGGGCGCTCCATGTCCAACGGCCGGCGGAAGGCCAGGACCGCCCGGTCTCAGTCGATGAACTTGTAGCCCAAGCCGCGCACGGTGAGGATGTGCTGCGGCTGGTGGGGGTTCTCCTCGATCTTCTGGCGCAGGCGCTTGACGTGAACGTCGAGCGTCTTCGTGTCGCCATAGTAATCGGCGCCCCAGACCTCGTTGATCAGGAACTCCCGCGTCAACAGGCGGCCCTTCGCGCTGAGGAAGCTGTCCAGGAGGTCGAACTCCTTGGGCGTGAATGCGACCGAT
>VAYC01000276.1 GCA_005885025.1 Actinomycetota bacterium
CCGCTCGAAGCCCGGCTCGTAGCGAGCCCTCACCAAGGGTCGGCGTGGTGCTCGCGGCCGGGCGGGCCACGCGGCTCGGTGAGGTAACGGACGGCCACTCCAAACTCTTGTTGCGTGTGGGCGGACTGACATTGATCGAGCGGGCGGTCCGCATGTTGCTGACCAGCCGCCTGGAGCGTGTCGTGGTCGTGGTCGGGTTCGAGGGCGAGGCCGTCGCCGCAGTGGCCGCGCGAGCCGACCCCGATCGCGTGCACATCGTGCCGGCCGAACGGTGGCCCGAGGGCAACGGTCAATCCCTGGCCGCGGCGGAGCCGTCCCTGTC
>VAYC01000277.1 GCA_005885025.1 Actinomycetota bacterium
AACGAGCCAGCGGTGCTCATCGATCCCTCGCCTGGAGCGGACGCTTGGGCGGCGGGGACGAGGGTCCGCGTTCAGGGGGGGCAGGCAACGGCGTTTTCCACCGAGCTGCCCGACCCCGCGATCGACTGCGGCGCGTTCGTGTTCGAACCCGACATCTTCGAGTTCCAGCGCGAGGCGGCAGCCGGGGACGACCACACGTTGACCGGGGCCTTCGGGCGCTTGGCGGCGGCCCGGAGCATGAAGGCCGTTCCCTTGCCCGCGGGCGCGATCTGGCGGGACATCGACACCGCCAAGGACCTCCGTGACTCCCGCGGGATGCTACGGAGGTCCTTGATCAAAGCGAGCGACGCGCCGATCTTCCGCTACCTGTACCGCCCGGTCTCCACGCGCGTGACCATGGCCCTCGCTCCCCTGCGCATCCCGCCGGACGTGATCACCTACCTGGCCTGCCTGTTGGGGCTGACCGCTGCGTGCGCGCTGGCGTGGGAGCAGGGGCTTCTCGCCGGCTTGCTCATCCAGGCCAACACCGTCCTGGACGGCGTGGACGGGGAGACGGCGCGTCTGCACTTCCGCTCCTCGCCCCGGGGTGGGGTCCTCGACGCGGTGGTCGACCGGATCGTGGACGGGTCCCTGGTGGCCGGCGTCGGCCTGTGGCTCTGGCACCCGTTCCACCCTTCGCTGGAGTTCAAGGCTGGGATCCTGAGCACGTCCGCGTATGGGTGGGGCTTCATCGCCTATCTGTTCCAGGCCCGAATGAGCCGGTTCGAAGTGTCCGGGGCGAAGCGGCCCCTCGTGCTGTTGCTAGGTGGAAGGGACAGTCGGCTTCTCATCCTGTCGATCGGTTCGATGATCTACCAGCCCGGCGCCGCTGTCGCCGTCGGATGGGCCCTCTACCTGTCGAGCGTGTTCCGCCGCCTGTTCCTGAGGCGACGCCGGTCGGGGACGGAGCCAACTGTGCCGGCGTCGCCACACGGCGTAGGTGAACCCGCCGATCGGGATCTGCACGAAGTACGTTAGGAAGCGGAACACCAGGACCGCGGCCACGACCTGGGGCCTGGGCGCCCCGGCCAACACGAGCCCACCGATGTACCCGAGCTCCACGATCCCCAGGTTCCCGGGAACGATCGGCACGGCCGTACCGAGCCGAACGAAGGCGAACACGGCCAGCACCTTGGCCCAGCTGACGGTGGCGTCCGGGACGCCGACGAACCGCAGGGCGGCCAGGAGCACGAAGTACAACGAGAGCTGGCTCGTCACCTCGGCGGCGGCGAGCACGAGCCCTCGGTTGCGCAGGACCCGGATCAACTTGGACCGGAACCGGACGGCCACGTCGCCGCCGGTGGTGACCGGCGGCATCCGGACGATCCGCCGGAGGAGGGACGCCCCGGTCCCGATCAGGGCGCCAACGCGGTAAGCAAACGCTTCGCGCCGGATCATCTGGGCCAGGACCACGAATGTCCCGAGAACCACCCCGACGCCGGCCAGGGCCGAGGACAGCAGCTGGGCGCTCCACTCGCCGTTGATGGCCAGGACGGCCAGGGAGATGACCGGGAGGACGAACTTGAATGACATGTTCACGATGCCGGTGAGCAGCGTGGAGAGCGCGATGTCGGATGGCGCGAATCCCCACGAGCTGTACATCGCGTAGGAGACACCCACGGCGATGGCGCCTCCTCCGGGGAGCGTCATGGCCACGGAGGTGGAGGACTGGCACACCACCGCTGCCTGGGCGAGGGTGAGGCCGGGCATCGCCGCGACCAGCATCGGCCAGTACGTGACGATGTTCCATACCGAGAGCGCAACCAGGACGGCCACCTCCGTCCAGGTCAGATCGCGGACGATCTCCCACACGTCGCCGAAGTCCGCGATGCGCGGAAGGATCCCGAGGAAAACGGCTCCGACGATGACGATCGAGATTCCAGCCCGGACCAACCGCCACGTGCGCCGGCGACCCTCGACCCGAGCCGATGTCGCGCGATTCTCGGCCGGCCTCTGCACCCCGTCCTTGCCGCCTGCCTGCGCCACCACTCAAGGATAAGGTGCACCCGGCTCCGGCCCGATCATCGGAGCTGGAACGGAGGAAGGCGGCGCATCTGCGTCGCCTTCCTCCGTCGACAAGACCTACCGCCCGTGAAGGATCACAGGCGATGGGGTCCTATGTGGACGTTCCGTAAATGGCGAACATGAAGTCCGGGCCCTCGCCGAAGGCCCCGATGCATCCCTGCATGTTCGCGTAGGTCGTGCAGCCCGTCCCGAACCCATCCTGCGGGTTCTGCCACGCGGCGGCGCTATTGGCCTGCAGGGTTCGCGTCTCCCAGCCCCACTCCCCGTTGGGGGAGAACGCCATGGTCGGCTGGACCGAGACCCAGTAGGTCCCCGCCCGCATCCTGAGACCCCGGTTGCTCAACTTCAGCCTGAACGAGCCAGCAGTGTCCAGACCGTGGACCGTGATGCTCCCCAAGGCAACGCCCGGGAGGCCCCCGGCGTCCCTGTAGAAGGTGACGGTCTCGCTATCTGCCGGGCCCGGCCCGTTGAAGTACACGCCCGTCACTGTCATGGCCTTGACGAACCAGGTGTGGCCGACCGGCACGACGAAGTCGTCGGCGCCCTGCGAGTCGTAGATGTCGAAACCCGGATCCGTGAAGTTCTGAGACACGATCCCGACACCGGCGTCGTTGTCGTCCTGGCTGTACAGGACACTCAGGACCCCTGGGACAGCTGGCCTCGCAGCCACTCCACGGTGCGCCAAGCCCGGGGCTTGCCCGGCGCTGGACGCATGTGCCATCGCACCTGGAGTGGCCACCATCGCGCCGATGGCGAGGATCGTAAAGAGTCGAAGTCGCACCCTATAACCTCCCTCGTACTGAGACGTCACATTCATGTACACCTAAGAACACCATCAGTGGTCGGCAGCGCACCTCCTTCCTTTCCGGCGATGTGACAGCTTCTGCTTGGACAGACGAAAGGGACCGATCGCCCGCGGAACTCTGCCCCGCATCTGGTTTTCTGTCAAGCGCAAAATCGAGTTTCCCATGGACGCAGGACACCGAATGGTCCAAGGCCTTTCGCATCATCGGTCATGGGTCGGTAAGAGAGGGTTGGATGTCACTGGCAGGTCCTATGGTGCAACAGGCGTCCATGACGCCACGTTCCTCCTCCCGAGGAGGTGAGGTGCCGAGCGACCTGACCGGACAACTGAACGAGGCCCAACGGGTAGCCGTCCTCCACGAGGGCGGGCCGCTGCTGGTCGTGGCGGGAGCCGGAACGGGCAAGACCCTGACGCTGGTGAGCCGCGTGGCGCGACTGATCGAATCGGGGGTAGCGCCCGAACGGATCCTGCTTCTCACGTTCACCCGCAGGGCTGCAAGGGAGATGCTCGCCCGCGCTGCCAGCCTGGTCGGATCCTCGTCACCCGGCACGGCCAGGGTCTGTGGCGGCACGTTCCATGCCGTAGGCAACCGACTGATCCGGGCACACGGGAGAGCGCTCGGTATCCGTCCGGACTTCACCGTGATGGACCAAGCGGACGCGGCCGATCTCATGAACCTCATCCGTGGCGAGCTCGGCATGTCCGCCAGAGACCGCCGCTTCCCCCGTAAGGAGACGCTGGCCGCGATCTACTCGCGAACGGTGAACGCCCAGCTGCGCCTGGCCGAAGTCCTCGACACCGCCTTCCCCTGGTGCCGGGACGAGATCGACGGCATCCGCTCGATCTTCCGCTCCTACATCGCTCGCAAGCGGCGGCAGAACGTCATCGACTACGACGACCTCCTGCTGTACTGGCGAGCGATGGCGGCCGACGCCATCGCCGGACCCAGATTGAAGGCGATGTTCGATCACCTCCTAGTGGACGAGTACCAGGACACCAACGCCCTCCAGGCCGACATCCTGTGGCACATGCACGGGCCGGCGGCTCACGTGACCGTGGTTGGCGACGACGCCCAGGCCATCTACTCGTTCCGTTCGGCCACGGTCCGCAATATCTTGGATTTCCCCGCACGGTTCCCCGGGACACGAGTCGTGCGGCTCGAGCGCAACTATCGTTCCACACGGCCAATCCTGGCGGCCTCCAACGAGGTCATCTCCCGCTCGCCCGAGCGTCACGAGAAGACCCTGTGGTCGGACCGGCCGGGCACGCAGCGCCCGATGCTCATGACCTGCCTGGATGAGTCGGAGCAGAGCGACTCGGTGTGCCGCCAGGTCCTGGAGCATCGAGAGCGCGGGACGGCGCTCCGCCGCCAGGCCGTGCTGTTCCGGGCAGCGCATCACAGCGACGTGCTCGAGGTGGAGCTGGCCCGCCGCAATATCCCTTTCGTCAAGTACGGAGGGCTGAAGTTCCTGGAGGCGGCACACGTGAAGGACGTCCTGGCCCTGCTTCGGATCCTGGACAACCCCTTCGACGAGGTGAGCTGGTTCCGGGTCCTGCAGCTCCTGGAAGGCGTGGGGCCGGCCGGGGCCGGCCGGCTGATGGAGGCACTGGGTGTTCGTCGCGAGGACCTATCTGCTCCCTCGCCCCTTCGCCGTCTCATCGACGACCCCCCAGAGTCCTCGACGGTCCTCCGCGAACAGCTTGCCCAGCTCGGGTCGGCCCTCGCGGATTGCTCGGCCGCGGAAGCGCCCGCCGCCAGCCAGATCGAGCGCCTCCGAAGGTTCCTGAGCCCCATCTTCGAGCGGCTCTACCCGAGCGCCCGGGAACGCCTCCGGGATCTCGAGCAACTCGAACAACTCGCCTCTCGCCACCCGTCGAGGGCTCGGTTCGTCACGGAGCTGACGCTCGATCCGCCGGTCTCCACCGGCGACCTGGCTGGCCCCCCCCTGCTGGACGAGGACTACCTCGTCCTGTCCACCATCCACTCGGCCAAGGGCCTGGAATGGGACGTCGTCCACATCATCCATGCCGCCGACGGCATGATCCCCTCCGACATGGCGACGGGCCGCCCCGAGGAGATCGAGGAGGAACGCCGGCTGCTGTACGTGGGGATGACCAGAGCCCGGGACGCCCTCTACGTGTACTTCCCTCTGCGCTATTACCGCCGGCCGAAGGGCCTGGAGGACGCCCACAGTTACGCGCAGCTCAGCCGCTTCCTGCCCGAATCAGTGCAGCGTCTGTTCGACCGTCGACGCCCCGCGGTGCGGCAGTCAGAGGAGGCGTTCGTGGGCGGCCCCTTTCGCCGGGTCCCGGAGGTCGACTCCTTCCTCGCCAGTCTTTGGGACTGACGAAGCTCGCGGGCTCAGCCCTCGAGTTCGGCTGCGGATGACCGGATGATCTGGATGGCTTCCTCGATGCGGTCCCGGTGGGTTCGAAAGCTCACGATGCAGGCGCGGATCACAAAACGCCCGTCGATCATCGTGCTCGACAGGAAGACCCGCCGGGAGGCATTGATCCGCTCCAGCAGGCGCCGATTGAATTCCTCCGGGTCGCCTGACCGCGGCCGGTACCGGAAAGGGATCACCGTGAGGTCCGGCTTCCACGGCAGCTCGAACCCAGGCGAATCGACCAATGCCTCGTACAGCAGGTGCGTGAGGTCGAGCTTCTCATCGAGGGCCACCCTGAAGGCCTCGACGCCATGCAACATGAGCGGCAGCCACACGCGCAGGCCGCGGAAGTCCCGAGACAGCTCGGGTGAGTAGTCCGCGAAG
>VAYC01000278.1 GCA_005885025.1 Actinomycetota bacterium
CGCCATCGTGCAGAACTGGGATTACGTCGGCTCGGCCCATGCGGTCCATTTCCAATACAGCAGCCCGGTTGGGTCCTTCCGGGCTCCGGCGAACCCCAATCCGTCGCCCTACTACGCGACCACGCACCCCAGCATCTTCTTCATCACCTGTTGAGCGTCGGCGGGGCTCGCGGCCCCGCTAGGACGGGGAGGCGATCAGGCCGGCCAGCAGGGCGATGCGGGGGACCACGCTTTCCAGGTCGAGCCATTCGCCGGGTGAATGGTCGGCACCGCCGATCGGACCCAGGCCGTCGAGGGTGGGGATCCCCGATCCGGCCACGGGGTTCGCGTCCGAAGCCCCTCCCGTCGCGGCGTCGTTGACCTCGAAGCCGAGCTCGCCTGCGATGCGCTTGGCCTGCTCGACGAGGCGGGCCGTCGCGTCGGTCTTCTCCATGGGAGGGAACCCGGACATCGGCGTGACCTCGACCTCGGTGTCCGGCACGATCTGCAAGGTCGCGACCATGCGCAGGGCCTGGACGGCCTCCTCGAACGAGGCGCGGGTGGGCGCCCGAAGGTCGACCTGCAGCTCGCACCGCTCCGCCACCACGTTCGGCCGGGTGCCTCCCTGGACCACGCCCACGTTGACGGTGACTCCTGGCCACTTCCCGTTGAGGTCGTGGAGGGCCACGATGGTGTGGGCGGCCTGGAGGGTGGCCGAACGCCCTCGCTCCGGCTCCACACCGGCATGGGCGGCTCGACCCCGAATGACGATCCGAAAATCCGTCACGCCCTTACGGGCCGAGACGATGTCCCCGTTCTCCCGGGCCCCCTCCAATACGAAGCAGGCATCCACGTCCTTCGCCCGCTCCAGGATGAGGGGTCCGGAAAATGGCGAACCGATCTCCTCGTCTGGGTTGCAGACATAGGTGACGGAGCCGAACGCCGTGAATCCAACGTCTTGGAGCACGTTCATCGCGTAGAGGCCCCCCAGCAACCCCCCCTTCATGTCGGAGACGCCAGGTCCGTAGGCAGTGGATCCGTCGATACGGAACGGGCGCTCCGCGGTGGTCCCCTCAGGAAACACGGTGTCCATGTGCCCGACCAGGAGGATCCTTCGGCCGTCCTCATGAGCCCCTCGTCGAGTGGCCACCAGCGCGTCGCCGAGGCGTGGCTCGTCCCCTTGTGGCTGGTGCGGGAATCGTTCGGTCGACCATCCCCGAGCCGCGAACCGCTCCTGCATGAGGTCGGCGACCCGATTCACGCCTGAGGGGATGTAGGTGCCGCAGTCGAGGTTCACCAGAGCGCGAAGATCCGCCAGGTAGGAGTCGTAACAGTCCTCAGCGAGCTTGCGGATGGCCGGAAGATCGGGTGCCTGTTGTCCGGAGGCCGGCGTCACTCGCCGGCGGCCTCCTCCGGTCCGCCCTCGGGCGCCCCTTCCGGCGCGCCGTCGCCCCCGGTGGCGGCCGAACCCCCGGTCGGTGTCTTGAGGATTCGGAGGACGGCCTCCATCTCGCTGTCGGCCGGACCCGCCGTGGCCCCCCGCCCCCTGGCCGCGGCCAGGACGGTCCGGAGGTTGACCTCGGCCATATCGAGCTTGGTCTCGAACAGTCGGGAGGCACGCTGCTCGGCTTCGATCCGGGCGGCCTTGTTCTCCTTGACTTCCCGTCGAAGGTGCTCGGTGGACGCCACGGCCTCCGCCGTCTCCCTGCCGAGCTCGATGACCCTCTCGAGCACGGCGCGACCGAGGTCGGTGTAGGTGGCCCGGCGGTCCCCTGCTGGCTCGGACCGGGCCCCGCCCCGCCGCCTCGCCTTGCGCCGCCGAGGGGCTCGAGGTACCGATTCCGGCTCGCCGGGTTCCAATGGTCGGGCATCGAGCAGCCGGTACTGGCCGTCCTCGACCTCCAGGCGGCGCCGAGCGGCAAGCGCCCGGACGGCTCGCGCGACAGCAAGAGGATTGGGCAATCCTGCCGACTTACCAATCTCGGCAGGCGGCTTGTTGAGTACCTCGCCAGGCTGCGTTGTCTCGGCAGCTACACGCAGGAATGCATTGGCAGCTTGAAGGCTCTGTTCGTTCAAGTGGTTTCCCCGATCGGCCAGGCGAATACTGACAGGAGGTCGAGCAACGCGTCAAGGGTCGGACTGGCCACGCCGGTTCCGGTCGGGCTGTTCGTCACATGGGGCGAAGGCGGCCCGGACGCGCGCATAGTCCTGTTCGGTGTCGATGTCGTCCGGGGGCTGGCCGCCGACCTCCACGGGCCGAACCCACTCGGGGTGGACGATCAGGAGGCTTCGAGCTCCCTCGTCTCCGGCCGCCCCCCCCAGCTCCGGCCACACGGACCGATCGAACACGGTGGGGTGAGCCGGCCGGCCCTCGTAGGAGGCCTGGGCGACGGGTCCCGCGCCTTCCCGCCACGCTTCCACCACCGAGGCGATGGCGTCGGGACGGACCCCGGGTTGGTCACCCAGGAGGATGACGACGGCGCCCGCCGCGGGGTTTGCCGCCCGTAGCCCGGCCCGCAGTGAGGTGGATTGGCCCTTCCCGTGGTCGGGGTTGTGCACGAGTCGGGCCTGCGGGGGGAGGCTCACCGCCCCGGCGACCTGATCGGCAGCATGGCCGACGACAATGGCGATCTCGTCGGCGCCCGCCTTGGCCGCCGCGTCGATGACGTGCTGCAGCACCGGCCGGCCGCCCAGGTCCAGGAGCTGCTTGGGGCGACCGAGTCGCGAGGAGGAACCGGCGGCCAGGATGATCACGGTGATCACGGTCCGGGCCCGAGCTCTCGCGCCCTAGTCCGCCCCAGCCGTCACGGGCGCCTCGGCCGATGCGGGCCGGTCGTGGATCGGGCCTCTGCGGTCCCTGAGGAAACCCCCGGCCCGTCCTTTCGACAGGGCGAGGATCTCTCCGACGATGGCCCAGCCGACTTCCTCGGGGCCGTCCCCTCCCAGGTCGAGGCCGGCGGGGCCGTGGACGACCTCGAGGTGCGTCGGGTCGGGTTCGAACCCTTCCCGTCGGAGCTCTGCGAGCACCCGGTCGAGCCGGGCCGCCGGCCCCAGCATGCCGATGTACGGCGCGGGCGTTCCGAGGAGAGAGCGGAGGTAGTCCTTGTCGCGGAGGAAGTTGTGGCTCATCACCACGGCGTACGTCCGGTCATCCACGCCCGCTTCCCGCGACGCGTCGATCGGTTCGGCTTTGACGAAGCGGGCGGCCTCCGGGAACCGGTGCGGCTTGAGGAACGCCTCCCGGTCATCGACGACCTCGACTCGCCATCCGAGGCTGGCGGCGAACCGGACCAAAGGGACGGCGTCGTGCCCTGCCCCGCACACGAGCAGGCGAAGCGGCGGCACCAGGACCTCGACGAACGCCCGAACGCTCTCAGCCAACGAGATCAATCCTGAGCGCCCCTCCCGAAGGGCCGCCCGCGCTTCGCCGACCGCCATCCGATCCAGCTCGCGGTCGCCGAGTGAGCCCTCGCCGGTGCCGTCCGCATGCACCAGCATGCGCGTCCCCGGCCGGACCGAAGCGCCGTCCGGGGATTCGACGACCGTGATCGGGACGACCGCACGCTGCTCATCGATGGCCTGCCGGATGGCCCCCGCCGTTGCCATGGCCCCCTCGGCCGGCTCCACGAACACGTCGATGACCCCGTTGCAACCGAGGCCCCACCCCCACACGATCTCGTCGTCGGCTGTGAGATCGAAATGCAGGAGCCGCGGCCGGCCTTCGGCCATGACGTGGACGGCGGCCTCGCGGACGTCACCTTCCAGGCAGCCTCCGCTGATCGTCCCCACCGGCTTGCCATGTTCAGGCACGAGGAGGCGGGCGCCCTCCCTTCGATAGGTGGAACCCTTGACTTGAACGATGGTGGCGAGCGCCATCCGGTCGCCTCTCGCCCCACCTTCCTGGATGGAGCGAAGGACGTCCTGTAGCTCGCTCATGGCAGCAACTAGGGTACCGCTATGGCTTCCCCCGACGGAGTCGAGCTGGTCGAGTTGCGCGTGCTCGACGGCCCCAACCTCTATTTCACGCGGCCGGCGGTGAAGCTCACGGTCGCGCTCCCCGGGTGGCTCGAGGCGTCCGAGGATCGGGTTGTGTCCGCCGCGGAGAGGACCGGGCTTCCGGGGTCCGACGACCGGTCAAAGGTGCGGCCCGGGCTCCCGGGCACGGAAGCCCGGCGTCGGTTCGTGTCTCGGTTGGCCGCCCACGTCACGAGGTCGCTGGCGTACGCGGCGGGCACCAACCTGGCCGTCCGGTCACGGCTGGGTTCGGAGCCCGATCACGTCATCGTGGCCTTTCCGTGGCGCCGCCGTGGCGCTGCCGAAGCCCTGGGCCGGGAAGTCGTGACCCTGCTCGAAGAGCTGCTGGGGACCCGGCGATCGTTCGGCCGGGTCCTC
>VAYC01000293.1 GCA_005885025.1 Actinomycetota bacterium
CGCCCGTGTGGATGTCGAACCGCTCCCCGAGGTGCTTCATGGACATGGCGGAGCACTCGATGTGCCACCCGGGATATCCCTCACCCCACGGGCTCGGCCACTTCATCAGACGCCCCGGGCCGGCCTTCTTCCACAGCGCGAAGTCGGCCGAGTATCGCTTGTTGGGATCGGTCGCCGCGTCTTGCCGGTAGCCCGCTCGCAGCGCCTCGAGTGTGTTCCCGGAGAGCTTGCCGTAGCTAGGGAAGGACCGGACGTCGAAGTACACCGTGCCGTCGACTTCGTAGGCGTGTCCCTTCTCGATCAGGCGCTGGATGATCTCGATCATCTCGGGGATGTGGTCGCTGGCTCGCGGGTAGAGGTCGGCTCGCTCGATCCCGACCAGATCGGCATCGTGGAGGAAGGCATCCGTGTACTTCTGGGCTATCTGCTGAGGCGACAAGCCCTCGTCCTCCATCGCCAACTCCATCTTGTCCCGGCCCGTGTCACTGACCTCCTCCGTCATGTGCCCGACGTCGGTGATGTTCATCACCCACTTCACGTCCTGGCCCTCGAGTCGGAGGCCCCGCCGGATCAAGTCGCCCAACATGAACGACCGCATGTTGCCGATGTGGATGTACCGGTAGACGGTCGGGCCGCACGAATACATCTTCACGGTGTGGCCGTCCACCGGCTTGACTTCTTGGATCTGGCGGGTGAGCGAGTCGTACAGACGCATGTCGAAGGAAGGATAACCGGCCTCCGGGCTCGATTCGTTCCCGGCGCTGCTACGCTTCGGCCCCATGCACCGGGACTTCGGCCTGAACGACGAACAGCGCGAGGTCCTCGGCGCCGTCAGGGAGTTCGTAGCCGACCGGGCCGCCCCCGCCGCGGCGGGCTTCGAGGAGAAGCACGAGTTCCCCCGCGACCTCTTCCGCCAGCTCGGTGAGCTGGGACTGTGCGGCATTCCCTACGAAGAACGCTTCGGGGGCGTCGGCCAACCCTTCCTCACCTATCTGCTCGTGCTGGAGGAGATCGCGTCGGGCTTCGTCAGCCTGGCCCTCTCGCTGTCCGTCCATCATCTGTCGGCCTTCGGGATCCACGGGTTCGGGTCGGAGGCGCTCAAGACGAGGTATCTCCCGCGGCTGTTCTCGGGGGAGTGGTTGGGAGCCTACGCACTGTCCGAGGCCGGCAGCGGGTCGGACGCCGCATCGCTCAGCACCCGGGCCGAGCGGAGCGGCGACGGGTACCGGATGACCGGGACGAAGCGGTTCATCTCCTCGGCCGGCGAGGCCGAGCTCTACCTGGTCATGGCCCGGACGGGAGGTGAGGGACCGAAGGGGATCTCCGCGTTCGCCGTCGAGAAGGGGTGGCCGGGGTTCGAGTTCGGCAAGCCCGAGGAGAAGATGGGCTGGCATGCCTCGCCGATGCGCGAGCTGATCTTCGTGGGGTGCGACGTGCCGGCAGACAACCTGGTGGGGGAGGAGGGCCAGGGGTTCACGATCGCGCTGGCCGCGCTGGACTCCGGGCGGCTCGGGATCGCGGCATGCTCCGTCGGCTTGGCCCAGACCGCCTTCGACGCGGCCGTGGCCTTCGCCCGCGAGCGGCGGCAGTTCGGCCGCCCCGTGATCGAGTTCCAGGGACTCCAGTTCATGCTGGCCGGCATGGCCACGCAGATCGAGGCCGCCCGCCGTCTGTACCGGGAGGCAGCCCGGCTCCGCGACGCCGGTCAGGACTACACGATCGCCGCGTCGATGGCCAAGCTGTTCGCCTCGGACATGGCCATGCGAGTGACGACCGACGCCGTGCAGGTTCACGGGGGATACGGATACATGCAGGAGTACCCCGTGGAGCGCTACATGCGCGAGGCCAAGGCCCTCCAGATCGTGGAGGGTACGAACCAGATCCAACGCATGGTGATCGGGCGAAGCCTGGCCGGAACCTGACGCGCTACGGCGTGAGCGTCACCGGGATGTCGACCACGTTGATCGCCGACCCGTCCTTGGCCGAGCTCTCGTAGACCTCGACCGTGCCGCGCTGCTCGTGGTCC
>VAYC01000290.1:0-2799 GCA_005885025.1 Actinomycetota bacterium
CGACGTCGGGGTCCGACTTGGCCACCACGGCCGCCTCGGCCACTTTCGGGTTGTCTACCAGCGCGGATTCCACCTCGTACGTGGAGATCCGGTGCCCGGCGACGTTCATCACGTCGTCGATCCGTCCGAGCAGCCAGAAGTAGCCGTCCTCGTCCAGCTTCGCCCCATCCCCGGCGAGATAGACGCGCTCGCCGTAGCGAGAGAAGTACGTGTCGACGTAGCGATCGGCGTCCTTGTAGATGGTCCGGAACATGGCCGGCCACGGACGCTTCAGGACCAGATATCCGCCCCGGCCCGGGGGGACGGGCTGGCCCTGGTCGTCGTAGACGTCCGCCTCGATTCCCGGGAACGGCCGGGTCGCGGACCCCGGCTTCAGCGCGGTGATGCGGGGGAGCGGCGTGATGAGGATCATGCCCGTCTCCGTCTGCCACCAGGTGTCCACAATCGGGCAGCGCTCGGTCCCGATGAACTTCCAGTACCACACCCAGGCCTCCGGATTGATCGGCTCTCCCACCGTGCCCAGGAGCCGCAGCGAGGACAGGTCGTGCTTCTGGGGGTAGTCGGGCCCCCACCGCATGAACGCTCGGATGGCCGTGGGGGCCGTATACAGGATCGTTGCCCGCCACTTCTCCACGATCGACCACAGGCGGTCCTTGTCCGGCCAGTCGGGGGCGCCCTCGTAGAGGATCCCGGTCGTGTGGTTGGCAAGGGGGCCGTACACGATGTAGCTGTGGCCCGTGACCCATCCGATGTCGGCCGCGCACCAGTACACGTCCTCGTCGTGGATGTCGAAGATGTAGCGATGTGTGGCGGTCACGCCGGTGAGGTAGCCGCCCGTGGTGTGAACGATCCCCTTGGGCTTCCCGGTGGTCCCGCTCGTGTACAGGATGTACAGGAGATCTTCCGCGTCCATGGGTTCTGGCGGACACTCCGCGGGCTGGGCCCCGACGAGGTCGTGGTACCAGACGTCCCGGCCCTGTTGGAACGGATGATCCCCACCGGTCCGCTTGACGGTCACCACGTGCTCGATGGACGGGCACCCCTGGATGGCCTCTTCGGCGTTCTGCTTGAGGGGAACGGCTTGACCTCGACGGTAACCGCCGTCGGCCGTGATGAGCACCTTCGCCTCGGCGTCATTGATCCGGTCACGGAGCGCCGATGCTGCGAACCCACCGAAGACGACGGAATGCGGCGCCCCCAGCCGGGCGCAGGCCAGCATGGCGATGGGGAGCTCCGGGATCATGCCGAGGTAGATGGCCACCCGGTCGCCCTTCCGCACTCCCAGCGACTTCAGCCCGTTGGCGAGCCGACACACTTCCTCGTACAGCTCGCGGTAGGTGATGACACGTTCCTCGCCGGGCTCGCCCTCCCAGTAGTACGCGACCTTCTCGCCTCCGCCGGCTTCCAGGTGACGGTCGAGGCAGTTGAAGGACGCGTTCAGCTTGCCTCCCAGGAACCACTTCACCCACGGAGGATTCCATTCCATCGTCCGTTCCCACCGCTGGAACCACGTCAGCGACTCGGCCTGCTCGGCCCAGAAGCCCTCTGGATCGGCCGACGCCCGATCGTAGACGGCGGGGTCGTTCCAGAGGGCCCTCGCCCTGAACTCGGCCGATGGTTCGAAGACCCTGTTCTCCGACAGGAGCGCGTCGATCGCTCCGTGGTTTTCCGCCATCGATCGACCTCCCGAGGACGCGTTGGTTGGCCCGGCAATGTTATGCCAGATGGGCATCCGGGCTCCTTCCGGTACCCTGGACGCGTCGCTGAGAGGGGGTTTCGAGATGCGTCCGTTCTTCGCCCTGACGGGGGCCGGCGGGTTCTTCTTCCTGTCGTCCTGGCTCCTGATGATCTTCGCCGGCAACCTGCACGACGATCTGGGCATCCAGCCCTTCGGGTACGTGACCGCGATGGTCGCCACGATCGGCCTGTGGCTGGTCGTGGCCCCGGCGGCGGGAGCCATCGCCTCATCGATGCGGAAGTCCGCCTAGGCCCCCTGGCCGGCTTCGGTTGTTGAACACGCCTCGGGCGGGGAACATAGGCCGGGGGGAACGAAGCCACAGGTGCTTGAACTACAGCGCTCGTGCCCGGAGAATCGCTCGCGAGGCCGCTCCACCGGGCGGCCTCGAAGACTGTTCGAGGGCCCTCCGGTCGGCGGGCCCCCGACGGCCTTGGAGGAGGTGAGACGATGGCGACGTACGAGGCCTACTGCGTAAAGTGCAAGGCCAAGCGCGAGTTCGAGGGGGAGGAGACCACCCTCAAGAACGGCCGGAAGGCCGCCAAGGGCAAGTGTCCCGTGTGCGGAACGACGGTCATGCGCATCCTGGGCAAGGCTTAAGGCCCGGGTCCGACCTCCTCAGGGCCGGGGACGGAGCAATTCGCTCGGCGCCCACACCGGCGGCTCGATCCGCCGGCGGTGGCGCTCGGCGAGGTCGCCGAGCGTCGTGGTGTCCAGGACGCGCCGGACGGCGTGGTCCACGTCTCCCCACAGCTCCTGGAGCCCGCAGTGCGAGTCCGCAAAACACGTGTGGTCCTCCACGTCGAGGCAGTGCATGGGGAGCGTTTGCCCCTCGATGGCGTCCACGATGTCGGCCACCCGGATCTCCGAGGCATCCCTGGCCAGGCGGCAACCACCGCCCGCTCCCCGAAAGCTCTCCACGAGTCCCGCCTTGTGCAACGCACCGAGCTGCTGCTCGAGGAACCGCAGCGGGATCTGCTGCGATTCGGCGAGAGCCCGGGCCGGAACCAGCGCGTCTCCCTCGCGATGGCGCCGCAGGGCGAGCTCGATCATCGCCCGCATGG
>VAYC01000290.1:2943-3535 GCA_005885025.1 Actinomycetota bacterium
CAGGCACGACCTCGCCCTCGGGCGGAGGAGGCCGGATGTTCTCGGCGTCCCGATCGGTGGCCGGAGGTCGGGGCGGCCACTGCGATCGCGTGTCCCACAGGTGCAGGACGAGGATCTTCAGGGCCGCGGCCACGGGGACGGCCAGCAGCATCCCCCACAGCCCGAGGAGCGTCCCCCCGATCACCAGCGAGAGCAGCACCGTGATCGGGTGGAGCCGGACCGAACGGGTCATCAGCCGGGGGGAGAGGACGCGGAGGTCCAGCTGCTGGGCCACCGCCAGGATCAAGACACAGGCCACGGCCAGCTTCCACCCTCCCGAGATGTGGAGAAGGCCCCCGGTCCTCCCGCTCGTCGTCGCCGCGACGAACACCACCGGGACGGCCGCGATGACCAGGCCGATCAGCGGAACCAGGGCCAGCAGCGCCGTGAGCGAGCCGATCAGGGCGAAGTAGGGGAGCCCCACGACGTAGAAGCCGGCCACGCAGAACGCCCCGACCAGCAGCGCCACCAGCAGCTGTCCGCGGAAGAACCCGCCGAGCGTCTCACCGAGCGATCCGGCCAGCCCTCGGACCTCCTCCCGGCTGGAGCCCGG
>VAYC01000290.1:3596-8693 GCA_005885025.1 Actinomycetota bacterium
CCAGGATCAGGACGAAGGCGACGTGGACCACGCCCGAGGTGAACGAGGTGATCCGATCCAGGAAGCTGAAGGCCCGGCCCTGGCCCGGCACGAAGCTCTGGAAGAAGGCCTTCGGGTCGATGTGCACCCCGAGCCGGTTGAATGAGTCGACCAGCCCCTCCTCGGCGCGCTGGAGGAGCTGCGGGACCCCCCCGACGAAGGCTCTGGCTTGATGGGTCAGCACCGGGATGAAGTAGGCCAGCGCCACGCCGACCAGGGAGAGGAACACCACGTAGGACAGCAGCGTTCCCCAGACCCTGGGGATGCGCCGCTCCTGCAGCCGGGTCACCAGAGGGTTGAGCAGATAGATGACGATCAGCGCGACCAGAAGCGGCGGGAAGACGATCTGGATCGGCCGGAGGAGATAGCGCCAGATGCCATAGATCAAGATCAGGATCCCGATGACCGACCAGGCGAGCAGTCCCCAGCGCGCCGCTCGGGCTACGAAGGGATTCGCGAAGAAGGGCCCTCGGTCCTTGTCCATGGAGCTCCGTCACGGCTCCTTCGTTCGACGAGGCGCCAGGTCACGGCCATTATAGGGAGGGGTTCCCCGAGCCCGGCCGAACGAACCTCTGGCTATAGCTGGATGCGAACGATCTCCCCCGTCACACGTGCTGGTTAGCCACAGAGCATCGTCCTGCAGGACGAGTTCCGGAACGTCGGGCGCCCCAGGACCGTGCACCCGAAATGGACGACGGCGTGCAGATCGCGCGGAACCACCAGCTGCTGCCCTACGAACCGAGCGATCACAGGGTCGAACCTCCGCACTTCGGATGTAGAGGCCCTGACGGTTCTTCGCGGCCAGCCAAACGAGGCCTCGGCCCGCAGCCAGGCGAGCCGGATCCGCGAACCGGACCTTCGGCACTATCTTGCCGCCCGGCTCGATGCGCCAGAGCTGAGCGCTGGGGCTCGGAGTATCTGTGCCCAAACGCTTCCCTCCCCGACGGTCAGGGCGAAGGGATCGCCGTATCGCGCCGGCGCCGGCTCGCGAGGGCGGGGTCTGGCCGCCTCTTGGCCGAGGGCCAGGCCCAGGCCAGCCGCCAGGGCCACGGCCACACCTGCCCCCATCAGTCGCCCCGGCATCCCCGCCACGAGCCCTGCTCCATGACCTGACTCACGGACACCCTCAATACCTCAATACGCATCCGGCACTAGAGCTCGACTCAATCCGCGCCGTGTTTCGATCGATAGACTTCCCGCGATGTTGCCAACCGTGCCCGTCCCCCCTCAGCACGTCGACGACTATGCGGAGGCGGCCGGCCCCGAGGCGGTTGATCGACTTCGCCAGGCGGCGGAGTCCCTGCGCGGCGCTCGCGTCCTCCACGTCAACTCCACGGCCTTCGGTGGCGGTGTGGCCGAGCTCCTCTTCACCCAGGTCGCCCTGATGAACGACCTGGGGATCGACACCACCTGGCAGGTCATCGAAGGCGCCGAGGACTTCTTCACGGTGACGAAGTTCGCCCACAACGGGCTCCAGGGTGCCCAGGTGCCATGGACGCCCGACATGGAAGCGATCTATCTGGATCGTTGCCGGTCCAACGCCGCCGGACTGGCGGAGGGGTACGACTACGTGGTGATCCACGACCCCCAGCCAGCGGGGGTCCTTGGGGTGCTGGAAGAGGAAGGGCGGCGGGCCGGCCGATGGATCTGGCGATGCCACATCGATCTGTCCGCTCCCCACCGGCCCGTCCTGGACTTCTTCACCCGCCGGGTGGCCGGCTACGACGGGATGGTCTTCACCATGCGCGAGTTCGCCCCACCGGGGCTGACACCCGCTGTCGCTGAAGAACGGGTTCGTGGACCACGAGACCGCCTACGAGGTCCTCAACCGGTACGGCGTGGACCGGGCTCGCCCCATCCTCACGCAGGTGTCCCGGTTCGATCCATGGAAGGACCCGCTCGGGGTCATCGACGCCTACCGCCTGGCCAGGCGGGAGCACCCCGGGCTCCAGCTGCTGCTGGTCGGCTCGATGGCTCACGACGACCCGGAAGGCTGGCACTACCTCGAGGTCACCGAGACCTACCGCGAAGGCGACCCCGACATCTACCTCCTGTCCAACCTCCAGGAGGTCGGCCACCTCGAGGTCAACGCGTTCCAGCGCGCCTCCACGGTGGTGGTCCAGAAGTCCCTGCGCGAAGGCTTCGGGCTGGTCGTCTCCGAAGCCATGTGGAAGGAGGTTCCGGTCATCGGTGGCGACGTCGGGGGGATCCGGCTCCAGATCGAGGACGGAGTAAGCGGGTTCCTGGTCAGCTCCGTGGAGGAATGCGCCGAGCGAGCCTCGGAGCTGCTGTCCGATCCGGATCTTAGGATGAAGATGGGCCGGGCCGGCCGTGAGCGGGTCCGGGAGCGATTCCTCACGCTCAGGGAGCTCGAGGACTATGTGAGGATGCGGGCCGCGCTGTGACCTCGACGGCCGGAGCGCGCAGCATCATCGTCGCGTCGAACCGGGGGCCCGTCTCGTTCGCCGAAGACGAACGGGGGCAGCTCGTTCCCCGGAGAGGCAAGGGCGGGCTGGTCACCGCGATCGGAGCAGCGCTCCAATCCTCCGGCGGCCTGTGGATCGCCTCGGCGATGTCCGACGCGGATCACCGCCACGCGGGACGAACGATCCACGTCGACGCCGACCGCGAGAGCTATCGCTTCAGGATGCTGCCCTTCGACCCACAGGAGTACGGGCGCTTCTACGACGGGATCTCCAACCGTGTGCTGTGGTTCCTCCACCACCACCTGTGGGACCTCCCCCGTCGCCCCACCTTTGAAGGACTGGCTCTGGATTGGGCGGCCTATCGCGCGGTGAACGAGGAGTTCGCCCGAGCCCTCGACGAAGAGGGGCCGCCGTCGGGTCCGCCGCCCGTCTTCCTGGTCCAGGACTACCACTTGGCGCTGGTGCCGGCGATCCTTCGGGGCCGCCGGCCCGACGCACCGATCGCCCATTTCTCCCACATCCCCTTCGCCGGACCGAACGAGTTCCGAATCCTCCCCCAGTCGATCCGGGAAGAGTTGCTGGGGGGGCTGCTGGGTGCCGACGTCGTGGGCTTCCAGGCTCCGAGGTGGGCGGAGAACTTCCTGCTCTGTTGTCGAACCCTCCCGGGGGCCAGGGTCGATTTGTGGCGGAGCCTGGTCCGGTGGCAAGGCCGGCGGGTTCGGGTCCGCATCTACCCGGTTTCGATCGATCCGGCCGCGCTGACGGAGGATGCCTCAACCGAACCCGTGGCCCGGGCGCGAGACGAGATCGCCCGGATGAAGGGGGACCGGCGCCTCCTCCTTCGCGTCGATCGGGCGGAGCTGTCCAAGAACATCCTGCGCGGGTTGCTGGCCTACGAGCGATTCCTCCTCGATCACCAGGAGTGGGCCGGCCGGGTCTCCTTTCTCGCTCTGCTCAACCCGTCCCGGCAGCATCTGCCCGAATACCGGGCCTATGCGCAGGAGTGCGTGGCGCTGGCCGAGCGGATCAACGGAGATCTGGGGCGGCCCGGGTGGAAGCCGATCGAGCTTTCGCTTCAGGACGACTACGCCCGGGCCCTCGCCGCCTACCAGCTCTACGACGTCCTGGTTGTCAATCCCGTGTACGACGGGATGAACCTGGTGGCCAAGGAAGGGCCGGTGTTGAACGGCCAGGATGGCGCTCTGGTGCTGTCCGAGAACGCCGGAGCCTTCGCCGAGCTCGGACCGTGGGCCGTCCCCGTGAACCCGTTCGACGTCGAGGCCTCGGCCGAAGCCATCCTGGCCGCCCTCACCATGGATCCGGCCGAACGTGGACGCCGAGCCCGCGACCTGCGAAAAGCGGTGTCCCGCAATCGGATCGACCGATGGGTGGCCGTCCAGGTCCGGGACCTCGAGCGGGTCAGGCCGCCGGAGGATTCCTGAACATACGGGCGGACGAAACGGGCTCACACCCCGGGCAGCAGCCGAACCAGGCCCGACGGGCCATCGACAACCACGTCGGCCGCGGCGATGACCTCCGCGGGAGTCTCCTCCGACCGCACCGCCACCTTCACCGTGGCGACACCCTCATCGGCGAGCTGATCCAGGGCCCCGAACGCGTCGAGGTCGGCGAGGTCATCGCCCGCGTAGAGGCAGCCGTCCAGGCGGGCCTCCCGAGCCAACCGCACGACGGCGGCGCCCTTGCTCGGGACCTCGCCGGCGGTGATCTCGAGCACCCGCTTCCCCGTGAACAGATGCAAACCGTGGGCCTGGGCGATCTCCCCGAGGGTGCCAGCCAGGCGGCGCTCGACCCGGGCCGGATCCTGTACTCCGCGGAAGTGGACGGCCAGCGATACCCCTTTGTCCTCGACCCACGCTCCGGGGAAGTTGGTCAGAACTTCCCCGATGGCCGAAGCGGCGCGCTCGAGCCCAGACCGGCGCGCTGGGTCCTCCACCAACCCGTACAGCCCCACGACGGCCACGCCCGGGGCGCCCACCAATTCGCGGATCTGGGCGGCTGGACGTCCGGTCACCACGGCGACGAGCCGGTTCGACGATGCGAGGCGGGCGAGTGTTTCGGCGGCGCCGTCCACGAGCCGGGCCAGCTCCGGCCGGGCAACGATCTCAGCGAGGGTCCCGTCGAAGTCGAGCACGAAGCCGCGCGGGGCAACCTGCCGGAACCGCTCGAGGGACCCGCCCCCGCTCATCGTCGAGCTCGCGTCGGGCGGCCCGGCTGCGCTAGGCCGAGGACGCCACGTCCTGCCCCACGACCACCTGGAGGTCGATGTTGGACGACAGCGTTGCCGGGGCCGGCTTCAGAATCGCCGTGGTGAAGCGCTGCCGCTGCAACCGTTGCGCTTCGGGCAGGGAGTTCGACTGGTAGAAGATGATCGTCTGGGCCACCTTCGGCGAATAGTCGCCGGGGAGCACCGTCTTATACCCATCGTCCTTCAGCCTGGCCGTGATCAGGGCGGCAAGCCCGTTGCGCCTGGTGCCGTTGAGGACCTGGAGGGTGACCTTACTCTTCGGCCGAGCCTTCCGGGTCGCGGAGGGGCTGGTGCTGGGGGACTGCGACGGGCTGTGACCGCCGGGTGGCCCTGTGGTCGTGCTGGCGGCGGGCGTGACCCCCAGGC
>VAYC01000290.1:8756-9171 GCA_005885025.1 Actinomycetota bacterium
CATCCCGCCTATCCCTCCAGGCCGAGGCGGCGGGCGAAGCGCGTGCGCCGGCGAGACTCGCGAAGTCGACGCAGGCGCTGCACCAGCACGGGATCGTATTCCAACGCCTCCGGCCGGTCGATCAGCCTGTTGAGGAGCTGATGATAGCGTGCCGCTGAGAGGCCGAAGCGCGCCCTGACGGCCGGCTCCTTGCGCACGCGGCCCTTCCACCAGCTCCGTTCGAAATCGAGGATGTCCTGCCAGCGCTCGTCGCTCGTGGCCGGCTCCCCCATCTTCCCCTTCCCACGATGTGGTCGCGCTCAGCGTACTACGGGGTTCCGACGAACCCAGGCCAGGCGCAGCGACTACGGATACAGGCCGCGAGTGACGTGGGCCTCCGCGACCCGACCGACCCCGAGGATGGTGGCCGCCGTCC
>VAYC01000291.1 GCA_005885025.1 Actinomycetota bacterium
CGTGGTGGACTCGGGCGGCAGCGTCCGTACGTACGAGATCGAGGCGACCAAGGCCGGGAGGCGCGTGGAGGTGACCACGTCTCGCGGAGGCATGATCGAGGTCTCCGAGGTCACCCGCAGCGGCACCGCCGTGCGGACAGGGAGGTTCCTGGCAGCCCGCGTCATCGCCTTGGTCGAACACCCCGCCGAGGTCGTCCCCGGTGGCGGCCGGCGACGCAAGGCCTCCAGGGGTCAGAGCTCACTCCTGTAAGCCTGGCCTCAGCGATCAGGCTCGGGCGAGGTCGCCTCCAAGGCTCGGCGCAACCGTCCGACCGGGCCCGTCAAACGGTAGCGCTCGGCCAGTTCGTCGGCGAGACGGTCGTCGCGGTCCTCTTTCCATGTTCGGACCTCGAGGTTCGTCCTGATGGGGACGACCTCTCGCATCGCGGCGAGGTACTCGGCCGCGCCGCGGATCCTTCCGCATAGTCTCGGCGAGCGCTGGAGCATTCGGCCGGTCCGCCGCGGAGCGTTGGCATCGGCGACCAATGCGTCGATCGTGGGGTACTCGTGCACCAGCGCTCGAGCCGTCTTCTCGCCGACTCCCTGCACGCCGGGCAATCCATCCGAGGGATCGCCGCGCAGGATGGCGAAGTCCACATAGCGCGACGCCGGGACGCCGAACCGCTGTTGGACACCGGTCTCGTCCAGTACCCGGAGGTCGGAGACGCCTCGAACCGTGAACAGAACGCGGACCGCTGGGTCCCGGACGAGCTGGATCAAGTCGCGATCGCCGGTCACGATGTCGGCCCGGTCGCCCCGCGCGGCACGCGCACACAGCGTCCCGATGGCGTCTTCGGCCTCCCACCCGGGCGCCTCTGCTTGCGGCTGCCCCAGGGCGGCCAGCACCTCCCGCAGCATGTCGAATTGGGGCGGTAGTCCCTCCGGGTCGGGCCGCCGGGCGGCCTTGTATCCCGCGTAGACCGCCACTCTGGGGGCGGGTCGCCAGTCGTCGTCGTAGACGTGCACGCATTCGTTCGGCTGTCGGGACACGATGAGGCTCGCCACCATGTCAAGGTAGCCGTGGGCCGCGTTCACCGGCCGGCCATCGGGGCCGGTGACGGTGGGCGGGATCGAGAAGAACGCCCGGTACATGAGGCTCGAGGCGTCGAGCAGCAACCGGTGGGTCACGCCGCCGAACACTAGCAGCGCCTCCGTCATCCGCCGACAAAACGGGGAGACTGGAGAGGTGAACGAGCACGTGAGCGGGGAACGGCGACCGAACCGGCTGGCCGGTCAGACCAGCCCGTACCTCCTTCAGCACGCTCGCAACCCCGTGGACTGGTATCCGTGGGGTCCCGAGGCGTTGGGGAAGGCTCGCCGCGAAGACCGGCCCATCCTCCTCTCCATCGGGTATGCCGCCTGCCACTGGTGCCACGTCATGGAGAAGGAGTCGTTCGAAGACGAGGGCACCGCCCGGCTCATGAACGAGCACTTCGTCCCGGTGAAGGTGGACCGGGAGGAACGGCCCGACCTCGATTCGATCTACATGGACGCCGTCCAGGCCATGACCGGCCACGGTGGTTGGCCGATGACGGTGTTCCTGACCCCGGAGGGGGTCCCGTTCTACGCCGGGACGTACTTCCCCAAGGAAGAGAGGCACGGTCTCCCCGCCTTCACTCGGGTCCTGGAAGGGGTGGCCGAGGCATGGCGCACCCGTCGAGACGACGTCGCTGAGCAGGGCCAGCGCGTCATCGACGCCATCGATCGTGGAAGCCGTCCCGCAGAGTCCAACGATCCCCTCACGGAGGACGTGCTGCGGCAGGCCCACGGCGAGCTGCGGCGCGAGTTCGATCCGCAGTGGGGCGGCTTCGGGGGCGCGCCCAAGTTCCCCCAGCCGATGACCCTCGAGTTCCTGCTGCGCTGTCACCTCCGCGGATATCCCGATTCCCTGGAGATGGCGGAGACGACGCTCGACCGGATGGCTTCGGGGGGCGTCCACGACCATGTGGGTGGCGGGTTCCACCGCTATTCGGTCGACGAGCGGTGGCACGCCCCGCACTTCGAGAAGATGCTGTATGACAACG
>VAYC01000292.1 GCA_005885025.1 Actinomycetota bacterium
CGCCAGGGACGGTCAACCCCGCCCTGGCCACCGGCGAGATCGAGGTGGCAGCCGACGGGATCGAGGTCCTGACCGAGTCGGAGACGCCGCCGTTCCCCATCGAGGACCGCGTCGACCTCGACGAGGCCCTTCGCCTGAAGTACCGGTATCTGGACCTTCGGCGTCCCGAGATGACCGGCATCATGCGGCTTCGTCACCGGGCGTTGGGCTCCATCCGGAGGTTCTTCGACGAGCGTGGGTTCGTCGACGTCGAGACGCCGATGCTCACCAAGAGCACGCCGGAGGGAGCGAGGGACTTCGTCGTGCCCTCCCGGCTTCAGCGCGGAAAGGTCTACGCACTGCCGCAGTCACCGCAGCAGTTCAAACAGTTGCTGATGGTGGCCGGCTTCGACCGCTACTACCAGATCGCTCGATGCATGCGCGACGAGGACCTCCGGGCGGACCGGCACTGGGAGTTCACCCAGCTCGACCTGGAGATGTCGTTCGTGAACGAAGAGGACGTGTACGCGGTCCTGGAGTCGATGTTCGCCCGGCTGTGGAGCGAGATCCTGGGGGTGGAGATCAGCACGCCGTGGCCTCGCCTCACCTACGAGGAGTCCATGGCCCGGTTCGGGACCGACCACGCCGACACGCGGTACGGGCTGGAGCTGGCCGACCTCACGAAGGTGTTCGCCGGGAGCAGCTTCCGCGCCTTCTCTCAAGTCGTCGCCGACGGGGGGGAGGTCCGGGGGTTTGCCGCACCGGGCGCCGCCGGATGGCCCCGAAGGGACCTCGACGGCCTGATCCAGGAGGCGAAGGCTCGAGGGGCGGCCGGCCTCGTGTGGATCGCGTTCGAAGGGGGCGCGGCGCGCTCGCCCGTCGAGAAGCACCTTTCGGCGGACGAGGTGTTGGCCGTTCGGGAAGCGACGGGCGCGGGAGACGGCGACCTGGTGGTCATCGTGGCGGATCGTCCGTCCCGCGTGGGCGTCGCCCTGGACGGCCTTCGCAGGCTCCTGGCCGAGCGACTCGGCCTGATCCCTCAGGGGCGGTGGGACTTCACCTGGATCACCGACTTCCCCATGTTCGAATGGAGCGAGGACGAAGGGAAATGGGTGGCCAAGCACCACCCCTTCACCATGCCGACCACGGAGGACCTGGATCCTGCAAGGGCCAAGGCCCGCGCCTACGACATCGTGCTCAACGGGTACGAGCTGGGGAGCGGGAGCATCCGGATCCACCGCCCCGACATACAGAGCAAGGTGTTCGACGTGCTGGGGCTGTCGCGCGCAGAAGCGGAGGAGAAGTTCGGACACATGCTCGAAGCGTTCCGCTACGGCGTCCCCCCGCACGGAGGCTTCGCCTTCGGATTGGACCGGGTGGTGATGATGCTGGCCGGGACCGAGAACATCCGCGACGTGATCGCCTTCCCGAAGACGTCCTCGGGCCAGGAATTGCTCACGGGGGCGCCCTCGGTGCCGTCGCAGGATCAGCTGAACCTCCTCGGTATCCGCTTCGTGGAGCCGCCCAAGCGGAGTTGAACGATCCGCTGTCCCGGCTTAGCATCCCGGCGGCGGATCGCCCCGGTTCGTGGGCTCGCAGAATCAGCATCGTCGAATCCGGGAGCCCGTCGCCGGCGTGTGGAGCTAGCACCCTCGGTGAGAGCCGCGGGGTACTCGAAGCCGCCGGGAGGGCACCCACCTGCGTGAGCGCAGGTTCGCGACGAAGCGAACCGTGACGGTCCGCCACTCGCCCTCGGTCCCTCCGTTTCGCCTAGAGTCGATGCATGGCCGAGGTCCCACTCGCAACTCGCATGCGCCCTCACACGCTCGACGAGGTCGTGGGACAGCGTCACCTGCTCGGGCCGGGGAAGGCGCTGACCTCTCTGGTCGGATCCGGCCACCTGCCGTCCCTCCTGTTGTGGGGGCCGGCCGGTAGCGGGAAGACCACCCTCGCCTTCATCCTCGGCAAGAGCGTGGGCGGCGAGATGGTCCAGCTCTCGGCCGTGGCCTCCGGAGTGGCCGACGCCCGGAAAGTGATGGACCGGGCCAGGGGCAGCATGCTGCCCACCGTCCTGTTCGTCGACGAGGTCCACCGGTGGAGCAAGGCCCAGCAGGACGTCCTGCTCCCGGTCGTAGAGGACGGGACCATCATCCTGATCGGGGCCACCACCGAGAATCCTTACTTCTCCTTGGTCTCTCCGCTGCTGTCGCGGTGCCTGCTCCTGCACCTCGAGCCGTTGTCGGCGGACGACATCCGATCGTTGCTGGAGCGCGCGCTGGCCGACCCCGAACGAGGGCTCGGGGGCGTACACGTCAAGGTCACCGACGAGGCACTCGACCACCTGGCCGGGATTGCCGGGGGCGACGCGCGGATCGCGCTGACGGGGCTGGAGACTGCCGTGTTGACGGCCCAGGGGCGCGGGGAGGCCGAAGTCGACCGGTCGATGGCCGAGGAATCCATCCAGAAGAAGGCCATCGTGTACGACCGGCAGGGCGACGCGCACTACGACGTCATCTCGGCGTTCATCAAGAGCATCCGCGGGTCCGACCCCGATGCCGCCCTGTTCTGGCTGGCCCGGATGCTGGAGGCGGGAGAGGATCCGCGGTACGTCGCCAGGCGCATGGTGGTCCATGCCAGTGAGGACATCGGTCTGGCCGACCCGCGGGCCCTCCTCGTCGCGGTGGCGGCCGCCCAGGCCGTCGAGTACGTGGGGCTGCCCGAGGCGCGGCTGAACCTCGCCGAGGCCGCCATCTACCTGGCGAGGGCGCCGAAATCGAACAGCGTGATCACGGCCCTCGGCCGTGCCACCGAGGACGCCGCGTCCGTCGACCCGGTGCCGCTGCACTTGAAGGAGGCCTCCGGGCATCCCGGTTTGCGCAAGCTCGGCTACGGCAAGGGCTACAAGTACCCGCACGACTACCCCGGCCATCGCGTTGAACAGGAGTACCGGCCCGTCACGTTCGAAGGGAAGCCCTACTACGAGCCGTCGGATCAAGGAGAGGAAGGGCAGGGCGAGGCGCACCCTCCAGGCGAAGGGTCTTGAACCGTCCGGGTATGATTCGCGGACACTCTGGCTGAAACGGAGGTCGCAGGTGATCGCATCACTCGGCGGGTGGGCCGCCATCATCATCGTCGGTGTGGCGGCGGTACCCCTTCTGCTTCTGGGTGTTGTCTTCCTGCAGCTCTTCCGTGTGCTCGAGGCGACCCGCATGATCATCGACGACATCCGGAAGGAGACCGTGCCCCTGCTCTCGGAGGTCAAGACGACGGTGAGTGGAGTGAATCGAGAGCTCGACCGCGTGGACGGGATGCTCGAGTCCGCGGGGAAGATCGTCAAGAACGCGGAGCGGCTGAGCGGCGTGATCGAGCAAGCTGTCTCCAGCCCGTTGATCAAGCTGGCCGCCTTCGGGGCCGGCGCGTCGAAAGCCTTTCGGCGCCTCCGCAAGGAGAAGGACTGACCCGTGCGCCGCATCTTCTGGTTGGCCATGGGCTTGGGTGCGGGAGCGACGGGAGCCGTCATGGCGAGCCGGTGGGTCCGCCGCCAGGCCCGGCGGATGGCTCCGCCGAACCTGGCTCGTCAGTTCGGCCGGACGGTCCAGGATCTCGGAGCCGTGGTGGCCGAGGCCGGCCGCGAGTTCAACAGGGCAATGACGGAGAAGGAGTCGGAGCTCCGCGCTTCGCGCGAGCGGTAGCGACGCCGGGAACGGGGAGAGGCTGAGATGCCCCAGCTGGTCGACGAGGTCACCGATCTCCTGCAGCAGCTCATCCGCAACGCCTGCGTGAACGACGGCCGCCCCGAATCGGGGGAGGAACGCAGGAGCGTCGATCTCCTGGAGTCCTACCTCGAGGGCTCGGGCGCCGATCTGCAGCGCTACGAATCGGCCCCCGGGCGGGCCAGCCTGGTCGCGCGCCTCGAGGGTTCGGACCCGGGCGCCCCCAGCCTCCTGTTGATGGGCCACACCGACGTGGTGCCGGTCAATCCGGACCGCTGGCGGCGCGACCCCTTCGCCGGCGAGCTCGTCGAGGGCGAGGTGTGGGGAAGGGGCGCGGTCGACATGCTGAACGAGACCGCGTCGCAGGCCGTCGCCTTCCGGCGGCTCGTCCAGGAGGGATTCAAGCCGAAGGGAACGCTCATCTACTTCGCCGTCGCGGACGAGGAGGCGCTGGGTACCTACGGGGCCGGATGGATGGTCGAGCACGAGCTGGACGCCGTCCGGGCGGACTACGTGATCACCGAGTCGGGCGGGTTCCGGATGCCGCTGCCCTCCACGACCGGGATCAAGCTGCCCGTGATGGTGGGAGAGAAGGGCACGTACTGGTGCCGGATCCGTGTGAAAGGAACGCCCGGACACGGTTCGATGCCGCTTCGAACGGACAACGCCCTGGTCAAGGCGGCCGAGGTGGTACGCCGGATCGCCGAGTATCAGCCGCAGACGAACATCATCGACGCGTGGAAGGCTTTCGTGCATCGGTCGGATCTTCCCCCCGACCTGGCGGACATGCTGCTCGACCCCGCGAAGATCAGGGAATTCACCGCCGGTTTCCCCGACGTGGGGTTGGCGCGCATGGTCCACGCGGCCACCCACACCACGTTCGCGCCCACCGTCATGCACGCCGGCGTCAAGACGAACATCATCCCCGACACCGTCGAGCTCGACGTCGACATCCGGACGCTCCCCGGTCAGGGGGAACAGGATGTCCTGGCCATGCTCGACGAGGCACTCGGCGACTTGAAGGATGCCGTCGAGATCAGGGCCGCGAGCAACGACCCCGCGACCGCCTCTGCCGTGGAGACGCCGCTGTGGGACTCGCTCCAGGCCGTAACCGAGAAGCTGGTCCCGGGTGCGACGACGATTCCGTTCATCATCGTGGGCGCCACCGACGCCAGGTTCTTCCGGCGAGCCGGCATGACGGCGTATGGGGCCGGGCTGTTCAGCGACCACATCTCGTTCGCGGAGTTCGCCGCAATGTTCCACGGCGATGACGAACGGATCGACCAGGAATCGCTCCGGCTCTCCACGGATCTGTGGCTCGCGCTGGCCCACGACTTCCTGGGCTGACGCCGCGTCGCTGACCGGGCGGCCGTGATGGGGCGGATACACTAGCCCTCGATGCGGGGCGACGAGATCCGCCGAAAATTCCTGACGTTCTTCGAGGAGAGGGGACACCGGAGGGGACACCGAGTGGTTCCTTCCTCGTCGCTGATCGCGCCGATCCCGGGCCTACTGCTCACCAACGCAGGGATGAACCAGTTCGTCCCCTATTTTCTCGGGCAGGAGAAGGCGCCTTACCCTCGGGCCGTCTCCTGCCAGAAGGTCTTCCGCACGCCCGACATCGACCTGGTGGGCCAGGACGCGCGCCACCTCACCCTCTTCGAGATGCTGGGGAACTTCTCCTTCGGCCACTACTTCAAGAAGGAGGCCATCCGCTGGGCCCACGAGCTGGTCACCGAGGGCTACGGGATCGACCACGACCGGCTGTGGGTCACGATCTACGAGTCCGACGACGAGGCGGCGGCCCTGTGGACCGAGGAGGCAGGGGTCGCGCCCGAGCGGCTCGTCCGCCGTGGAAAGCTGGACCAGCACGGGGAGCCCGGCAACTTCTGGTGGATGCACGCGGCCGGCCCGTGCGGGCCGTGCTCGGAGATCTACGTGGACCGCGGCCCCAAGTACGGGCCGGAGGGCGGTCCGGACGTCGATGAAGAACGCTTCCTGGAGATCTGGAACCTCGTGTTCATGCAGGACGAGTGCGACGAGCACTCCAACGTGATCCGGGAACTGCCCACGAAGAACATCGACACGGGGTCCAGCCTGGAGCGGGTGGCGGTCGTCCTCCAGGACGTGGATACCGTGTTCGAGACCGACCTGTTTCGCCCGCTGGTGGCGACGGCGGAACGCCTGTCCCAGAAGCGGTATGGGACCGACCAGCGCGCCGACGTGAGCCTGCGGATACTGGCCGAGCACGGTCGCGCATGTACGTTCCTGATCGGTGACGGCGTGCTGCCGTCCAACGAGGGGCGGGGATACGTCCTTCGGCGGATGCTCCGGCGCCTGGTCACTCATGCCCGCAAGCTGGGCGTGGAGCGCCCGGTGATGGGGGATCTGGTCGACACCACCGTGGAGGTGAT
Source organism: Actinomycetota bacterium (assembly GCA_005885025.1). GTDB lineage: Bacteria > Actinomycetota > UBA4738 > UBA4738 > UBA4738 > AC-52. The sequence continues at coordinate 6,107 of VAYC01000292.1, forward strand.
GGGCCAGGCCTACCCGGAGCTCGCCGCGAACAAGGCCTTCATCCACCAGGTGGCGGCCTCCGAGGAGGAGCGGTTCGCCGGCACCTATCGTCAGGGCATGACGCTGTTCGAGACGGAAGCGGCGAAGGCCAAGCAGTCTGGGGCGAGGACCTTGCCCGGGAGCGTGGCTTTCCGCCTGCACGACACGTACGGGTTCCCAGGAGAGCTGACGTTGGAGGCTGCTGCCGAGGAAGGCCTGGCCGTCGACACGGAGGAGTTCGGCCGGCTGATGGACGAGCAGCGCCGGCGTGCCCGGGAGGCGGCGAAGAAGGGCGGTCCCGGTGAGGAGATCCTGGCCGAGCTGGCTCAGGCCGCTGGACCGACCGAGTTCCTGGGCTACGAGAAGCTCGAGTCGGAGGCGCGGATCCTGGGACTCCTTCGCGACGGGACCCGCGCCGAGGCGGCCAGGAAGGGCGAGAGCGTTCGGTTCGTCCTGGACCGCACGCCCTTCTACGCGG
>VAYC01000049.1:0-6226 GCA_005885025.1 Actinomycetota bacterium
CGAGCCCGACAAGATCCACGCCCAAGAATGCGACATCTTCGCTCCCTGCGCCATGGGCAGCATCATCCGGGACGACACGATCCCCGAGCTGAAGTGCAGAGTGGTGGCGGGCTCGGCCAACAACCAGCTCGAGCGGCCCGAGCACGGAGAAGCGTTGGCAGCTGCCGGCATCGTGTACGCGCCCGACTACGTGATCAACGCCGGCGGGCTGATCAACGTGGCCGACGAGCTCCAGGGCTATCACCCCGAGCGGGCCAAGGCCCGCGTGCAGTCGATCTACCGAACGCTTCGCGAGATCTTCCACATCGCCCGGGACCGCCACATCAGCACCTCGGCCGCCGCCGACGCCTTCGCGGGGGAACGCATCGGGAAGATCGGGCGGGTGCGCCTGTACTGGGTTCCCGGCGGGAGAGCCTGGGCGAAGATCTGGGCCAGGAGCGGATGAGGAGCCCATGACCGAGGGCGAGCCCCTTCGGGTCCTTCCACTCCAGGGAGAGGCCGGCGCGGACCCCGCGAGCTCTACCGCCTCATGGCGCTCACTCGGAAGGCCGACCTGGAAGCCACGGCTCTACAGCGCCAGGGGGAGCTCGCCGTGTATCCCCCGCTGATCGGCCAGGAGGCCGCCCAGGTCGGAAGCGCGTTCGCCCTGGAGGAATCCGATTGGATGTTCCCCTCCTATCGGGAGCTGGGCGCAGCGGTCGTTCGCGGCGTCGACCTGGTGGAGTACCTCCACTTCTACCGGGCCACGTGGCACGGAGGCACGTATGACGCCAACGCCCATCGATTCGGCCACGTCAGCGTGCCGGTCGGGTCCCAGATCCTGCACGCCGTCGGATACGCCATGGGTTCGAAGATGGACGGCAAGGGGATCGCCACCCTCGTGTACTTCGGCGACGGAGCCACCTCTGAGGGCGACTTCCACGAGGGCTGCAACTTCGCCGCGGTGTTCCAGTCTCCCGTCGTGTTCTTCTGCCAGAACAATCAGTGGGCCATCTCGGTCCCGGTGTCGTCGCAAACGGTCGCCCCCATCTGGCGAAAGGCCGAAGCCTATGGTTTCCCTGGTGTGCTGGTCGACGGGAACGACGTGCTGGCCGTGTACCAGGCGACCAAGGAAGCGGCGGCGAGGGCCCGCGACGAAGGCGTGCCGACGCTGATCGAGGCCGTCACCTACCGGATCGGGCCGCACTCCACGGCCGACGACGCATCCCGCTACCGGGCCGACGACGAGGTCGGGCGGTGGAAGGCCCTGGACCCCCTGGAAAGGTACCGGGGATGGCTCGAGGCCTCCGGCGCGGCCGACGCCTGGTATTTCGAACAGGTGGACCAGGAATCCAAGGAGTTCGCGCACCGCATGCGCACGGGCGTCATCGACTCGGGGCCGAGGCCGGTCGCGGAGATGTTCGAATGGGTCTTTGCCGACCTCCCGCCCCATCTGGCCAGGCAGCGGGAGGAGGCCCTGCGGTTCGCAGCCGAATCAGCCGAGGGGGGCGGAGGGGACGGTGGCTGAGGTCACCATGGTCAAGGCGCTGAACGAAGCGCTACGGCGCTCGTTGGCCGACGACCCCCGGATGCTCGTGCTGGGGGAGGACATCGGACCGCTTGGCGGCGTGTTCCGGGTGACCGACGGCCTCCAGAAGGAGTTCGGCGTCGATCGCGTGTTCGACACGCCCCTCGCCGAGTCCGCCATCGCGGGCGTGTCGTTGGGGTTGTCCCTCGCCGGATGGCACCCGGTGGCCGAGATGCAGTTCGATGGCTTCTCCTATCCCGCCCTCGACCAGGTCATCAGCCACATCGCGAAGTACCGGTTCCGGTCGAGGGGCCGGCAGAGCGCGCCCCTCGTCATTCGCATCCCGTTCGCCGGAGGCGTCGGGGCGGCCGAGCACCACGGCGAGAGCCCGGAGACGTACTACGCGCACACCGCGGGACTGAAGGTGGTCGTGCCGTCCACGGCGATCGACGCGTACCACCTCCTGCGAGCCTCCATCGCCGACCCCGACCCCGTGATCTTCTTCGAGCCGAAAAGCCGGTACTGGTCGAAGGAACAGGGAGAGCTGGACGGTGACGGCCTCCCGATCGGGAAGGGCCGGGTGGTACGGGAGGGGAACGACTGCACGATCGTGAGCTACGGGGCCATGGTGGCGCGGTCGCTCGCGGCCGCTTTCCGGGCGTCGAAAGACAACGGCGTGGAGATCGAGGTCCTCGACCTCCGGTCGCTGGTCCCGCTGGACCTCGACCTCCTGAGCGAATCCGTGCGCAGGACCGGTCGAGCAGTGGTCGTCCACGAGGCACCGATGACCGCCGGCTTCGGTGCGGAGATCGTCGCGCGCATCGTGGAGGACTGCTTCGACTTCCTGGAGGCCCCGGTCCTCCGTGTGACCGGTTACGACACGCCCTATCCCCCGGCCACCATCGAGCAGTTCTACGTGCCCAGTGTGGAGCGCATCCTGGCCGCGGTCGATCGGGTCACCGGCTACTGATGGCGGTCCAGCAATTCCTGCTGCCTGACCTGGGCGAGGGCCTCGAGGACGCCGAGGTCGTGGCCTGGAAGGTCAAGGAAGGGGACCGCGTCGAGCTGAACCAGGTCCTGGTCGAAGTCAACACGGCCAAGGCGCTGGTGGAGATCCCCTCGCCCTGGGTGGGTGTGGTGGAGAAGCTCCACGCCGCGGAGGGCGAAGTAGTCAACGTCGGCCAGCCGTTGGTGTCCATCAGGGTCGAGCTGGCAGCCGGGGCGGCGGAAGAGAAAAAGCCGAAGCGTCAGGCCCTGCTGGTCGGATACGGGGTGGCGGAAGAGGAGGAGGCTCCGGGCTCACACGCGCGAGCGGCCCCGGGGCGGGAGAGGGCAGGGGGAGCTCCGATCCCGGCCTCCCCTCCTGTCCGCAGGCTAGCCAGGGAGCTCGGCATCGACCTCGGTTCGGTCACCGGCACCGGAGCGGGGGGCCGGGTGACGCGAGAAGACGTGATGAAGGCTGCGGCGGGCGTCGGAGCCGTCCTCGGGCGGCAGGTGGCTGATGCCGCCGGCGATCAGCGGGTCCCGGTGCGTGGCGTTCGCAGGCTGACCGCCGAGAAGATGGCGAGGTCGGCCAAGGAGATCCCCCACGTCACCACGTTCCTGACGGTGGACGCCACCGCCCTCGAGGCGTTTCGAGGGGAGCTGGAACGGGACACCGGCTCGCGCTTCACCGCCCTTCCGATCGTCGTCCGGGCGTTCGTGGACGTGGCGAAGCAGTTCCGGTCCCTCAACGCCACGTTTGACGGCGACGCTTCCGAGATCGTGCTGAGAGGCGACCTCAACGTGGGCATCGCAGCGGAAACCGAGCGGGGCCTGCTCGTTCCCGTCGTTCGTCACGCCGACCGGCTGGGGATCCGCGAGCTCGCCGGTGAGATCGCCAGGCTGGTCAGCGCGGCGCGAGAGGGCCGATCGACCCCCGATGAGCTGTCCGGAGGCACGGTCACGGTGACGAACGTCGGTTCCTTCGGCGCGGACTTCGGGACGCCGATCATCAATCACCCTGAGTCCGCCATCCTGGCCATCGGGGTCATCGAGCCCCGGGCCCTCGTGGTCAAGGGACGGGTGGAGGCCAGGCCCGCCGTCACGCTCTCGCTCTCCTTCGACCACCGGGTGCTGGACGGCGCCGAGGCCGGACGGGCTATGAAGGCCCTCGGCGACGTGCTGGAGAGTCCGTTCCGCCTCGGGGCCCTCCCCCGCTGAGGGGTCGAGTGAAGATCCTCTCGCTCCTTCCCTCTGCCACCGAGATCGTGTTCGCGCTCGGGCTGGGCGATCAACTCGAGGGCGTGACCTACGAGTGCGACTTCCCGCCGGAGGCTCGGTCGAAGCCGGTCGTCTCGGACACGGCGCTCCCTCAGGATCGTCGGCTGTCGGCGAAGGAGATCGACGACTTCGTGGCTTCTTCCATGGATCGGCGCGAGCCCATCTACACACTCGACAGGGAGCTCATCCGGAGGGTCCAGCCCGACCTCATCCTGGCTCAAGACCTCTGCCGAGTCTGCGCGGTGCCGTCCGGGCAAGTCGAGGACGCGCTGTCCGAGCTGGGCTGCTCCTCGCAGGTACTCTCGCTCGACCCGCAGACGATCGATGAAATCCTCGAGGGCATCCTTCAAGTGGGGCAGGCCACCCGAACCGAGCACCTGGCCGACGAGATCGTGGCCGTGTTGCGGGGGCGACTGGGCCACGTTCGGGCCCGCGCCTCGGGCCTTCCTTCGGTCCGGACACTTTGCCTGGAGTGGAGCGACCCACCGTTTGTCGGCGGTCATTGGGTCCCGGGGATGGTGGAGATGGCCGGCGGGACGAACCTGCTCAACGGGCAAGGCAAGCCTTCGAAGAGGGTGGGTTGGAGCGACGTAGCCGGGGCGGCCCCGGAGGTCGTGGTGTTCATGCCGTGCGGGTACTACTTGGAGGAGGCAGAGACGGAAGTGGAGGGGCTCTTCGATGTGGCCGACTTCGCCCAGACACCGGCGGCTCGGCTGGGCAACGTGTTCGCGGTCGATGCCTCCTCCTATTTCTCCAGGCCTGGGCCGAGGATCGTGGACGGGCTCGAAATCCTGGCCTGGGCGATCCATCCCGAGGCCTTCCCCGAGCCACCCGCCGACCGAGTGGTGCAGGTCCGGTAGCCGCCGGGCGGGCTCAGGCCTCTACGGCTTCCTCGGCCGGTGACTCCGAGGCGTCGATGCGAGGGCGCAGCCACACGTCGCGGATGACCACCTTCGCCGCCGCCGCCAGTGGCAAGGCCAGCAGGGCGCCGGCGAATCCGGCGAGACTTCCTCCGATGAGCACGCTCACGATGACGGCAGCAGGCGAGAGATCCACCGCCTTCTTCATCACCCGAGGGACGATGACGTAGTTCTCCACCTGCTGATAGACGATGAAGTAGATGACCGTGGCGACGCCGTCGGTGATCGAGGAGAAGAACGCCACGATGACCGCGGCCAGCGCCCCAAGCGTCGCTCCCACGGTAGGGATGAGATCCGCGACGGCGACCCACATTGCCAGGGCCGCCGCGAACGGTATGCCGAAGATGCGGAGGAACACGAACGCGCCCACACCTGCGATGACCGAGACGGCGATGTTTCCCGAGACGTAGCCGCCGACCCGTTCCAGCGACTCCTGGAACATCCGGACGTCGCGCTGGCGATGCTCGCCTCTGAACAGACGTCGGATGTTCTCTTCCGTATGCGGCAATGACAGCTGGAAGTAGATGGTGAGGATCGAGATCGTGAGCAGGTTGAAGATGACCGCCGCCACGCTCTTGGTGATGCCGAGGATCTTCCCGAGCGAAGCGGAGGCAACGCTCGGCAATCGGTCGGTCAAGTCTTTCAGCTTGGTGGAGAGGTGGTACTTGCGCTCCAGGTCTCCCACCCACCCCTGAGACGTCTTCAGCCGGTCGACGTAGCCGGGGATGTCAGAGGCGAGCTGGCGAACCTCCCGAACAAGGGGCGGAATCACCAGGAGCGCGAAGATGAAGAGGAACGCCACGGTCGCGAGGAAGATGAGCGTCACCGCCCAGCCGCGGGAGATATGCAGCCTTTGGAGCCGCCGGACTGGGGGGTCCAGGCCGACCGCGAGGACCGCTGCCACCAGGACCAGCATCAGGGTGGCTCGGACGGCCCAGGCGGCCGCCAGGATCGCCAGCACGGCCACCACGGTCAGGGTGACGCGCGCGTAGTGCCCCATGGAAGGGAGGTCTCGCTCTGCCACGGCCGTACTCTCCCCCGTGGGGAAGCTCGTTTCCAGCATCCAGCTTCGTCCGCGACCTGCCGTCAATGTGAGTTGACAGAACGAGGCGTGTCAACGTATGTTGACACTATGAGTGAGGCCACGAAGTTGGCCGCGGAGGCGTCGAGCCGCGATCCGAGCACCGGCCTCAGGGCGGTAGCCGCCTTGAGGAGGTTGCTGGAGCAGCTCGAGGCCCTCCAGGTTCGGAACGCGCGCATCCAGGGTTGGTCGTGGAAGACGATCGCCGAGCAACTGCACGTGAGCAAGCAGGCGGTCCACAAGAAACACGCGGGGCGCAGGTTCTTGGGCCGGGGGAGGTAGGGCGTGTTCGAACGGTTCACCGATCCGGCTCGGCAGGTCGTGGTTCGGGCGCAGGAGGAGGCCCGCTCACTCCAGCACGGCTACCTCGGAACCGAACACCTCCTGCTCGGCCTGGAGTCGGATGAGACCGGACTGGCCGCGAGCGTTCTCGCCCGGCTGGGATTCGACGCCGGC
>VAYC01000049.1:6352-30379 GCA_005885025.1 Actinomycetota bacterium
GCGACCCAGGTTTCGTCGGAGGTGCGAGGGTCTGTGGGCTGGTCATATCCCGTTCACTCCTCGTGCCAAGAAGACCCTCGAGTTGGCCCTACGTGAAGCGCGCCACCTCGGGCACGACCACATCGGAACGGAACACGTGCTGCTTGGACTCCTGCGCGAGAAGGAGGGGGTCGCTTGTTCGGTGCTGGCCTCGCAAGGCGTCACCTATCAGCGAGCCCGCGCGGCCATCATCGAGGAGCTTCGCCGAGGGGAGGGCATGACTCCTCCCGCCCCGGGGGCCTGAGCGGTCACCGCTTGAGCGAAAGCGGGCGGGCGGGTACGGTGGCACCCATGCCGACTCGACAGAATCTCGTGTCGCCGAACGACATCGGAAAGCGGGTGTCGTTCCAGTACGAGCTGCCCAACGGATACGTGAACGAGGCTGTCGGCACCCTGGAGGCTTGGGACGAGCCGGCCAACACCTACTTGGTGAGGAACAAGCAGGGAGAGCTCGTCAGGGTCCCCGCGCTGGGCGTTCGATACGGGAAGGTGATCGGCGGCTAGACGGCCGGCTCGGGTGGGCCGGACGATTCCGACGGCCTGCCGTTCGATGCGAACTTCTCCCCCACCATGCGTACGAGGTCGTCCATGTCGAAGGGCTTCTGAAGAAACGACCCCACACCCATGTCCTCGGCCCTGACCTGGTCCCGCGCCCCCGCCACGGCAGAGACCACAATGACCAGCGGGCGCCGCCCGCGGGGGAGCTCGTTGGCCTTGGCCAGCACGTCCCACCCGTTCACGAGCGGCAGCATGAGGTCGAGGATCATGACGTGGGGCTGGAACGCAGCCAGGGCGGCGATCGCGGCGCGACCCTCCAGCGCCACCCGGACGTCGTATCCCTCACCCTCGAGATTGAACTGCTCGACCCAGGCCAGGTCGGCCTCGTCTTCGACGATGAGGATGCGTCCACGCGTCATGGCTGATCGGATTGTGATCCCCGCCGGTAGCTTGGTCTAGCTGGCTCCGAACCGAATCCCTGGTTCTTTGGTTACCTCGCCGACCACCGTCGCCTGGATCCCGGCCGCCCGGCACACGTCCAGGGCCTGGTCGGCGGCATCGCGGGCGACTGCTACGACCATGCCGATCCCCATGTTGAGGACACCGAACAGATCCCCCGGGTCGATCCCGGCGGCTTGGGCGATCACCGCGAAGATCGGCTGAGGGGTCCACGCCTGTCGGTCGATCCTCGCCCCGAGACCGGGTCCGAGGGCACGGGGCACGTTCTCCGTCCACCCGCCGCCGGTGATGTGGGCTGCGGTATGGGCCAGCCCGGCCTGGGCCAGCTCGAGGACGGGCCTGACATAGATGGCCGTGGGCTCCAGGAGCTCCGCCCCGAGCGTTCGGCCAAGCTCGGGAACGACCTGGTCCAGCGCCCGGCCGGACTCCAGCATGACGCGACGGACCAGGCTGAATCCGTTCGAATGCAATCCCGACGACGGCAGCCCTAGCAGAACGTCTCCCCGCGCGACCTTCTCCGGGCCCAGCAGTGTCGCCTCGTCCACGATCCCCACACAGAACCCGGCGAGGTCGAACCGCCCCGGCTCCAAGGTGCCCGCGTGCTCGGCGGTCTCGCCGCCCAGCAGGGCGCACCCCGCCCGGCGACAGCCCTCGGCGACCCCCGCCACGATGGCCGCCACTTCCTCCGGGATCAGACGCCCCACCGCCAGGTAGTCGAGGAAGAACAGGGGTTCGGCGCCGGTACAGATCACGTCGTTGGCGCACATCGCCACGCAGTCGATCCCCACGGTGTGGACCTGCCTGGCGAGCCTGGCGATCTCGAGCTTGGTGCCGACCCCGTCCGCCGAGGCCACCAGCAGCCGACCGTCTCCGAGCTTCACCAGCCCGGCGAACCCGCCGATGCCGCCCACCACTTCCGGCCTGGATGTCCGGCCAGCGAGCTCTCTGATCAGATCGACCGCCCGATGACCGGCTTCCAGGTCAACCCCGGACCGCAGGTAGGCAGCCTTGCCGGAAGCCTCGGGCGAGCCCGACCCCGTGATCACAGCGTCTCGAGGACGAACTTGGAGGGCTCCTCCTCCCCGACCGAGATCGGGTATTCGCCGTCGAAGCATGCCCGGCAGAACGCGGCCTTGGGGGCTCGGGTGCTGGCCACCAGCGCTTCCAGCGAGAGGTAGGCCAAGGAGTCGGCGCCGACGAACACCCGGACGTCCTCCACGGCGGACCCGGCCGCGATCAGCTCCTGCCGAGTGGACATGTCGATCCCGTAGAAGCAGGGCCATCGGATCGGTGGACTCACGATCCGGAGGTGGATCTCCGCGGCGCCGGCGTCACGGAGCATCTGCACGATCTGACGAGTGGTGGTCCCCCGCACGATGGAGTCGTCGACCACCACCAGGCGCTTGCCTCGGATCGCCTCGGGGAGCGAGTTGAGCTTCAGCTTCACCCCCCGCTGCCGCAGGGCGGGGGTCGGTTCGATGAACGTGCGGCCGATGTAGCGGTTCTTGATCACGCCCTCACCGAAGGGGATGCCCGAGCCCTCGGCGAACCCCTGGGCCGCCGAGAATCCCGTATCGGGGATGGGGATGACCAGATCGGCGTCGGCCGGGGACTCGCCGGCGAGCCGTCGGCCCATCTCCCTCCGGGTCTCGTGGACGCTCCGCCCGTACATCCGCGAGTCGGCGCGGGCCAGGTAGACGAACTCGAACAGGCAGAGGGCCTGGCGGGGCGGTTCGGCGTATGGCATCGAGCGGATGCCCCGATCGTCGATCGAGACCAGCTCACCCGGTTCCACTTCCCGGACATAGGTAGCGCCAACCACGTCGAGGGCGCACGTCTCCGAGGCCAGGCAGTAGCCAGAGGGCAGCCGTCCGATCGCCAGGGGGCGGATGCCGTGAGGATCTCGCGCCCCGAACACGGTTCGCTCATCCATCAGGACGAAGGAAAAGGCGCCTGACAACAGCGGCAGGACTTCCAGGGCGGCCGCCTCGAGTCCCCGGTCGAGCTGGCGGGCGAGCATGGCGGCCACGAGGTCCGAGTCCGTGGTGGCGGGCCCGCGACGACCAGCGATCCCAGCCAGCTCCGCGGTATTGACGAGGTTGCCGTTGTGGCCGAGCGCCAGCCCCCGCTGGCCGTTGGTCTTGAACGAGGGCTGGGCGTTGTCCCAGGTGGTCGAGCCCGTCGTGGAATAGCGGGTGTGCCCGATGCAGAGGTTCCCCTGGAGGGTGGCCAGCGTGCGTTCGTCGAAGACCTGCGACACCAGCCCAAGCTCGCGGTAAACGAGGATCCGCTCGCCGTCGGACACGGCCATACCCGCCGACTCTTGCCCTCGGTGCTGGAGTGAGAACAGCCCGAAATAGGTGAGCCTGGCAACGTCCTCTCCTGGCGCCCACACGCCGAAGAGGCCGCAGGCTTCGCGCGGGCCTTCCCCTCCCACTGGCGGCGATCGTAGCACCCGCCTCTGACAATTCTTGCGGTTGCGGTCAGGAGGCCGCGACCGGGGCCCTCCCGAAGAGGTTGCGGGCGACGAAGAAGAGGTTCGCCGGCCGCTCGGCCAGCCGGCGCATGTACCACGGATACCAGGATGAGCCGTAGGCGATGAGGGTTCGCACTCGGTATCCCTGGTGGATCAGCCGGAGCTGATCCCCGTGCCGGATGCCGTAGAGCATCTGGATCTCGTAGGCACCTCGGCCGACGCCGGCACGGTTCGCAGCCTGCTCGATCCGCCCGATGAGCCTGACGTCGTGCGTAGCGAGGGCCAGCCGCAGGTTCCCCTGCTGAGCTCGGAGCGCCAGCTTCTGGGCGAGGTCGAGGTAGCCTTCGTCGACGGCGCGCTTCGGGCCGACCAGAAGGGACGAGGGCTCCCGGTATGCGCCCTTCACCAGGCGGATTCCTCCGCCGGTCGGCAGGCTGTCGATGTCGGACGCGGTTCGGCGCAGGTAGGCCTGCAGACATATGCCTACGTGCGGGAGGTCCGCATTGAGGCGTCGGTATGTTCGGAGCGTGGCCTCCACATAGGAGCTTGCCTCCATGTCGATCCAGAGCCAGTTCCCCAGGTCTCGGGCCCGCGCGGCCAGCCGCTCGGTGTTCCGGTACGTGAGCTCAGGATCGAAGTCCAATCCCAGATGGGTCAGCTTGACCGAGATCTCCGTGTCCAACCCGCGCTCGGACACCCGAGCGAGGACGTCCAAGTAGTGGCGGGTCACCACATCGGCTTCGTCGGCGGTCGTGACGTTCTCCCCGAGCTGCGTGAGGCTCGTGGGAAGGCCTTGCGCGGCGAAGGACTCCGCGGCGCCCAGCGCGTCCTCGATCGTGTCCCCCGGCATGAACTTCCGAACGGCACGCTGCACGAACCGGTACCGGGGAAGCCTGGTCCGCAGCGTCTCGTTCTGCGAGGCCCACAACAGGCCCCGCTGCATCAATCCCAAAAGCGTCAGTCCTCCGGCGCGGCCAGAGCGACCGTGTAGTCACTCCCACTGAACCGCTCGCAGAGACCCTGGCACCCTCGGAAGAGTTCGAGGAATCGCGGATAGCTGCGGGCCACGGAGATGGACTCGAAGCCATCCCATTCGCCGAAGGAGATGAAGTGACGAGGGTTGGTTCGGTCGCGGATCAGTCGGAAGAACCGCGCCCCTCGTGCGTGTGCGACGCACCAATCCGCGACCGCGGTCCACCGCTCGATGAACAGCCGCTCGTTCCCTTCCTTGACCAGCCAATCCCCAGACGTGTACGAATCTCCGACCTTGGTCATCGCGACTACCCCGATCCTGGTCTCCCGGAACCAGCCCGGGCGGCGAGCTTCTGATTCACCAGCCGCTCGACGTCCGTCACCGTACGGAAGTTCTCGGGCACGATCTCGTCCTCGTCGAAGTTCAGATCGAACTCCTCCCGCAGGTATGAGACGAACTGCATGAGCCCGAGCGAGTCCATGACGCCGCCGATCAATCTGGTCTTCTCGGTGACCACTGACGGGTCGTCCTGGAGCATGATCTCCCTCGCGATGAAGTGCCGGATCTGGGTGCTCAGGTCGCTCATCGTCTCCCCTTCCCGGATGTCCTGTCCCTCATGGCCCTCATGACGTCACGCGGAAGACTTCTCCAGCCCGAAGGCGGCTGATGGCTCCTTCGATCAAGACCCTTTGACGCCCCTTCGTGGCATCGGTGGGGATGTTGATCTGGGCGGCGAAGCGGCCGCCGCCATCCGTCATGGCTGTGCCAAGCGCGGTCGGCCCCTTCTGCGAATCGACGAACGTCAGCTGCACCTGCTCGAACGACCCGAACCCGGACCCACTCACCTGGACCACCGTGCCCGGCGGCCCCGCTCGAGGGGCCAGGGTCGCGACGGAAACCGGGGAGTCGGTGATGCGGCCCACCTTGCTCCCCCGGAACTCCGTGAACCAGAGGTTTCCGTCGGGACCCGCCGCGATGCCGATCGGGCAGGCCGGCCCGGCGCAGCTCGGCCATCCCGGGTTCTGGAGCCACTCCGGTCGGATCTCGCACGTGAACAGCAACGAGACCGGCGTTCCTCCTAGGCTGCTGGAGGGAGCGGTCCGACCAACCGGCCCGCCCGCGCCGGGAATCGTGTACTCAGTGATGACGCCGGAAGTGGTGATCTTGCCGATCCTCTCCCCGTTGTACTCGGTGAACCACAGGTTCCCGTCGGCGCCCGCAGCCACGAAGGCAGGCTTGCTGTTGGCGGTCGGGATGGGGAACTCGGTGATCACGCCGGCCGTGGTGATCCTGGCCATGCCGCTCGAGCCGAACTCCGTGAACCACAGGTTGCCATCCGGGCCAACCGTGATCCCATGAGGCTGGCTGCCGGGGGACGGCGTGGGGAACTCCGTGACCACCCCGGACATGGTGATGCGCCCGATCTTGTTGCCCTTCCATTCACCGAACCACAGGTTGCCATCGGGGCCGGACGTGATGATCGACGGCCAGCTCTTACTCGTAGGGATGGGATACTCGGCAACGTCTCCCGTCAGTGTGATCCGCGCGATCTTGTCCGCGTTCAGCTCCGTGAACCACAGGTTGCCGTCCGGACCCACCGTGATCCCATGGGGCCTCGCGTCGATCGTGGGGATGGCGAACTCGGAGATGGCTCCGGACAGGGTGATGCGCCCGATCTTGTTGCCCTTGAACTCGGTGAACCACAGGTTGCCGTCGGGACCCACCACCAGGGCGAGAGGCTCGCTGTTGGCGGTCGGGACTGGAAACTCCGTGAAGAGCCCCGTCGGAGTAACACGGCCGATCTTGTTTCCGAGGCGCTCGGCGAACCACAGGTTCCCGTCCGGAGCGGCGGTGATCCCATCCGGCACGCTTCCCGTCGTCGGGACGACGAACTCGGTGATGTCTCCTTCTGCGGCCTGCGCGCTCGGGGCGATCGCCGTCAGCGAGAAGATGATCGATCCTGCGAACGTGAGCCCCGCCAGGGCTGCTGCGGTCGATGAGCGCGCTCTTCTCCGCTTCAATCCGCTCCCCCCCTCTCGTCGGCCGGCAAGAGAACGCAGTCCTCCGGCATCCAGTAGATCATCACATCATCGCCTGCATGGAAGGAACCTTGTTCGATCCCGGCGGGAAGGCTCGCCCTGACCGGTTGGCCGTCGGGAAGCTCGAATTCGTACCTCCAGACCGCTCCCACGCGGAGTACGGCGCTGGCGCGGGCGCGAAGCTCGACCCGCCCGATCATGCCCGGCGATCCGCCACCCACCGCCGGGCCGAACCCCACGTTCTCGGGGCGGACGACGAGGGCCGCCTGGCTCCCCGGCTCGAACGCGGAGCTTTCTTGGGCGGGGCCCGGCACCCTCATGGACCAGCCCGTCGAGGACAGGACCAGGTCGCCTCCCACCCGATCCAACACGCCGTGGAAGATGTTCGACTCACCGATGAACCCCGCTACGAACAGGGATCGGGGGTGCTCGTACAGGTCGTTGCCGGTCCCCACTTGCACGATGCCGCCATCGCGAATCACCGCGATCCGGTCGCTCATCACCAGCGCCTCTTCTTGATCGTGCGTGACGTACAGCACGGTGATCCCGAGCCGCTTCAGGAGCCGTTTGATCTCGGATTGCAGTCCTTCGCGCAGCTTCCTGTCCAATGCTCCGAGGGGTTCGTCCATGAGGAGAAGGCTGGGTTCGAACACCAGGGCTCGGGCCAGGGCGACCCGCTGCTGCTCCCCCCCCGAGAGCTGGACGGGGTGACGATCCTCCAAGCCCTCCAGGCCGACCAGCGAAAACACCTCGGCAACACGCCGGCGGATCTGGGCCGGAGCAACCCGGCGCATCTCCAGCGGAAAGCCCACGTTCCGGGACGCCGTCATGTGAGGGAACAATGCGTAGTTCTGGAAGACCATGCCGATGTTCCTGCGATGCGGCGGCACGGTGCTCACGTCCCGGCCGTCCAGGAGGACGACACCGGACGTCGGCGCGGTGAACCCGGCGATCATCCTAAGTGTCGTGGTCTTTCCCGAGCCACTCGGTCCGAGGAGGGTGACGAATTCACCTGGAGCGACCATCAGGCTGAGGCCCCTGACCGCCGCCACCAGACCAAAGGACTTGTGCAGGTTCCGCGCCTCGAGTGCGGGCGGGACGGGAGGAGCGATCCCAGCCGGCCAGGCCACCTCGGATCGCCCGGGAGCATTCGCCGGGTCGAGCACTCACGATCCATCGGGCCACGACCTCATCGCAGGACCTCCCTGCGACGCAGGACCACGAAGGTCACCACAGCGGCGGTCGTCATGAGCATGAGGATCGCCGCAACCACGGCGATCGTGGGTTCGAGGCTGAACTTCACGTCTCCCCACATGACGACCGGCAGGGTCCGGAAGTAGGGGGTGGTGAGGAAGATCGCGATCACCACTTCGTCCCAGGAAGTAACGAAGGAAAGCAGTGCACCGGCTATGAGCCCGGGAGCGATCAGAGGGAGGGTGACCCGTCGGAACACCTGCCATCGCCCGCCTCCAAGTCCCGAAGCGGCGAGCTCGAGATCGGGGTCAACCCTCGCCAGGCTGGCCGCCACGTTCAGGAGCACCAAGGGGATGCCCAGGACTGCATGGGCACCGATGAGCGGGATGGCCGATCCGAGAACCCCCAGTCGCGCCCGCAGGACGACGAAGAACATCCCGATCGCCAGGACGACCGCTGGGACGATCAAGGGCGCCACGAAGAAGGCCAGCAGCGCCTTCTTGCCGGGAAATCGGCCTCGGACGAGCCCGAATGCGGCGAGGGTACCGAGCACTGTGGAAACGAGAGCGGCGCCGAGCGCCACCTGGAGGCTGGACAGCGCGGCCCGGAGCCACTCGCCTCCGGGATCGAAGAACACCCCGTACCACTTCAGCGAGAACCCCGGAGGTGGGAATCGGAGCGTCTGCCCGGAGCTGAAGGAGATGGGGATGACCACGAGTGAGGGCAGGACCAGGAAGGCGATCACCAGTGCGGCCAGCCCTCCAAGAAGCACCCGCTCCATCCGCCATTCCCTCACGTCCGGTGAATCCCCAGCGACTCAGCGAGGCGGACGACCCGACCGCCAACGACCAGCGCGAGGACCGTCACGCCGAGCAGGATGCCGGCGGCCGCCGTGGCCAGCCCCGGATCCCTGGCCGGACCGAGAAGCTTGACGATCTGCTCGGAGAGCATCGTGTTGGCCGGGCTCCCGAGGAGGGCCGGGGTGATGAAGAACCCCAGCCCGATCACGAACACCAGGAGCGATCCAATCAGGACACCGCCCCTGGTCAGCGGGAGATATACGCGCATGAACGCTCTCCACGGCGAGGCACCGAGGCCCGCTGCTGCCCGGACGTAGTCGGAATCGACGCGACGCATGCTCGCGAAGAGCGGAAGCACCATGAACGGAAAGAGAACCTGGGTCATGCCGATCCCGACGCCCAGGGTGTTCCTCATGAGGTGGAGGGGTTTCTCGATGAGGCCCAGGGTGATCAGGATCCTGTTGATGACTCCCGTGTCCTGGAGCAGGACCGTCCATCCCCATGTCCGTACGAGGACGCTCGACCACATCGGCAGGAGAACGGCTGCAACGAGCAGGCCTCGGACCAGTCCGGAGGAAGAGCTCATCAGATACGCGAAGGGATACCCGACGATCAGGCACACCGCCGTGACCAACAAGGCGGTCCCCGCCGTCCTCAGCAAGATCTGCGGATAGATGCTGGACCGGAAGAAGGCGAGGTAGTTCGAATACCACGCCGCCCCGTGGTCGTGCGACGTGATGCTCCGGAAGAGGACCCAGGCGAGCGGCAGCACGAACATGACCAGCATGAAAGCCAGCGCCGGGAGAACGAGCAGGGCCCATCCCCTTCCAGGATGGGACCGACGCCGGCCCGCCTCATCACCACCGGGGGAGAGTGATCGTTCCTCCTGGATGACCACTAGCCCAGCAGCCAGGCTTGGAATCGCTCGTCGACCGCGGAGAAGTTCTGGGCCCACCATTGATCGTCGAACCGGACCGACCCGTCGAGATGGTTCGTTGTCAGGTAGGGCGCGGTGGCCGGGTCCGTGCTGGCCTCCGTGTTCGCCGGCGCGTACGGGAGGTATCGGCTCAGCCGGCTCTGTGGACCGGCGGACGTGATGTAGGCGATCAGCTTCATGGCGGCAACCTCATGCGGCGTCCCCTTGGGAACCACCAGATAATCGGCGGAGATCACCGGCTGGTTCCACGTGATCCCCACGGGGGCCTTGTCATCGTTCCTTGCCGAATACACGCGGCCGCTGAAGATCGCCGCCATGCACACTTCGCCGCTCGCCAGGAGCTGCTGACCCTCGGATCCCGTATCGAACCACAAGAGGTCCTTCTTGATGGTGTCCAGCCTTCGCAGGGCGCGGTCCACGTCGATCGGGTACATGTCCGCAGGCTTCACACCATCCGCCATGAGCGCGATCTCGAGGATCCCGCTGGAGGCCTTTTTCTGCGCCGCGCGCTTGCATGGGAACCGCTGTGGGTCGAAGAAGTCACCCCATCCGGTCGGGGTCCGGCCGCCCAGGCTGCC
The DNA here is from genome assembly GCA_005885025.1 of Actinomycetota bacterium. Classification (GTDB taxonomy): domain Bacteria; phylum Actinomycetota; class UBA4738; order UBA4738; family UBA4738; genus AC-52. Next base: position 16,346 of record VAYC01000049.1, read on the forward strand.
GGTGTTGTAGCCGAGCACGACCGCGTAGGTCAGGATGCCGACCCGGTACGGGTCGGCCATCCCCTCCTGGATGTGGGTCCTGTCCACCACCGAGTAGTCGATGGGGTCGAGCCACTTCTTGTCGACATCGAGCCCAAAATCGGCTTCCACCGAGACCACGTCCCAGGTCACCCTGCCGGCCTCCACCATCGTGCGGAGCTTCGAGTAATCGGTCGGGCTGTCCTGGATGACCCTCGTGCCGGTCTCCTTTTCGTAGGGCTGGATCCACGCCTTCACCTGGCCGTCCTGATAGGAGCCACCCCAGGACGTGAAGGTCACGGAGGAGCTCGTTCCGCCTGATCCGGAGCAGGCCGACACAACGAGTGCCGCCAGAACGCCAAAGGCCAAGCGGCCGGCCGATCCGCGAGGCTCCCCGACCCGCGCCATTCGATGCCATCTCGGCTCGTTCATTGCCCGGGTCGTCCCCCCGTCGCGAATTGAGAAGGCAGCATAGGGGCGCCCCATCCGTGTGTCTAGAGCACCGCCCTGAAGCATGGCGGCCGAGCCCTTGTCGATTTCGCCCGGCCCTTTACCCTGGTTCAGCCCCGCTTGTAGACTGGCCGCCCCGGCCACGCGGTCGTCCGGCAAGAGGGCGAATGATCGAACTCAACGAGACTTCCAGTCGGCTCGAGCAGAACAAAGCTCTCATCCGCCGCGTCGAGGAGGCGTGGCAAGCAGACGACTGGGAGACCCTGGACGACCTGTTCGCTCGTGACATGATCAGCCACGCGGCCGTGCCCTACCTGCCCCCGGGGCTCTCTGGCTGGAAGATGGCGCACCACCAGATGCGCAGGGCCGTCCCCGACCGCCAGGTCACCCTCGAGGATGTCATCGCCGAAGGCGACCGCGTAGTGGTCAGGTGCCGGATGGTGGGTACCAATCTGGGTGGCCTGCCGTGGGCCGGTGTGGCGCCCAACCGCCACCGCATCGACATGGAATGGATCAGCATCTATCGGATCGAAGGACAGCGGGTGGCCGAGCACTGGGCCATCAACGACATGATGAGGCTGGTCCAGCAGATCGGTGCGCCCCCCGACCTGATCAGGTCCCGGGTCCTTCGGGGCGGCTGGCCGGTCCTGGGTTGAGGCCGATGGCTCTGGACGAAGCATTGTTGGAGAGCCACCGCGGCTTCCGTGACGACCGGTCCGGGATCCGGGAGGAATTCTTGCAGCCCACCCTCGGGCCCGGTCGAACCGTAGCGGTTCTCTCCCGGCCCCAGGGACCGTCCCTCCCCGCGGGGTGGGTGATCTGCCACTCGTTCGGCCTCGAGCAATTGATGCTCCACCGTCTCGAGGTGGTGGTGGCGAGGGCTTTGGCGGCGGCAGGGTTCCCCACCCTTCGCTTCTTCGTCCAGGGGTACGGGGACAGCGAAACACGGGGCCAGGCAGTGGAGGTCTCCTGGCACCTCGACGGGACCATGGACGCGATCGCCTTGATGCGAGACATGGGCGGCGTGTCCGTCGTCGGCGCGCTCGGGGTGCGGTTCGGAGCCCTGGTGGCCGCTCTCGCCGCGGAGCGCGCGAGACTTCCCCTGCTCGGACTGTGGCAACCCTTCCTCACGGGCGACCAGTTCCTGAGGAACTTCGCACAGACTGCACTCTTCGAAACGATGCTGGAACAGGCCGACCGGCAAGGGTCTCAGAGGCTTGGAGGCTTGGAGGAGTTCGGCCCGGAGGGCTGGAAGGACCTCAACGGGCTCCGCCTCAGCCGCCGGGCCCTGGATGACATCTCCGCGATCGATCTGAGGCGAGACCTCCGCCTGCTCGAAGCAGAAGTGGCCGCCCACCTCGTGGCGATCGGCGTGGATTGCCGCGAGGAAGGGGTGCAGGACGAGTCAGCACCGATGCTGGGCCAACACCAATTCCGGAAGATCGGAGACGGAGAAGCCGAACGAGACATCTTCTACGACGCATACCGCGCCATCGCCGAAGCCACCGTGAGCTGGGCTGTGGAGCATTCCGGGCCGGCCGCTTCGCTCCGGGACCGCAGCCGGTGAGGGAATTCCCCGTCTTCGTGCCGTACGGTCGCGAGCATGTGGCGGCCGTGGTGACCGTCCCGGACGGTGAGCCCCACGGGCTGGTGGTGCTTGCCACAGGGCTGGGAGCTCCCCGAAGCCATCGGCATCAGGTCTGGGCCGTCGCTGCGGAGCGCCTTGCCCGCAGCAGCATCGCCTCGGTCCGGTTCGACTACCTTGCGCTCCACGACAGCACCGGCTTGGTCGAGGAGCTCCGGACTCCCCCTACGGGCGAGGCCATGGCTGTCGCCGAGTTCGCCAGAAGGGCCACCGGCGCGAGGGAGGTCATCGGCGTCGGGAATTGCTGGGGTGCCCACGTGGCCCTCACCGTGGCCGCGCGGATGGAAGCGTGCGTGGGTGCTGTCTGCATCCTGCCCGAGACGGTCGAGCCGGGCCGAGCGGGTGGCGCCCTCCGCAGCCCTCCCGGCCGGAAGGTGGCCGCCCTCCTCCGGTCCAACCGGAGGATCCGCCGGATCTTGAAGCGACTGAAGCGCGCAGACCTCCAACCAAGTCAGGCGGTCCGCGACCTGCTCCCTCGGGCCCTCGAACGGAGCAAGGTGCTCTTCGTGTACGACGAGGAGCACCTCGATACGGGACGGCGCGAGGTCGGGAAGGTTCGAGCCCTGCTCGACCACTTGCCGGAGGACGTACGCAACCGATTCGAGCTGCGCCTGATCCCGGGCAGGGGGTTGGCCAGGCTCCGGTCCGTCGAGGTGCAAGAGCTACTCCTGACCACCCTCCTGGAATGGGTGCAGGAACGCTTCCAGCCCGAGCAGGAAGCCCGGCGGGTTGCCGATCATGCGCTGTCCGCCGAGGCAACGGTCGCGCCTCGAGCCGTTCGGTGAGGGACTTCCCTGTCTTCGTTCCGTGGCGCGGCGAACACCTGGCCGCGGTCGTGGCGGTCCCGGAGGGTCGGCCGCGGGGGTTGGCCGTCTTCTCGAGCGTGCCGGGATCGCCCCGAACCCACCGGCATCAAGTCTGGGCCAGGGCCGCCGAGCGGTTGGGCGATCGAGGGATCGCCTCCGTCCGATTCGAGTTCGTTGGGCTCGACGACAGCACGGGCAGCTCGGTCGAGGTGTCCATGGCCGTGTCACCCCTGGACCAGATCCTGGCTGTCACGAGGTTCGCCCAGCGCGCGGTGGGGGTGGATCCGCTCGTCGCAGCCGGGAACTGCCTCGGGGCGCAGGCGGCGCTGGCACTGGCGGCAGAGCTGCCGGAGTGCACCGGGGCTGTGTGCATGCTGCCGCCGGCGGTGAGGTCGGGCGCCGTGTGGGGGGTGATCGAACGCGCCCAAGGCGGGAGGATTCAGGTCCGGCTCCGGTCCAACAGGTTCCTCCGGCGGCTCGTCGTTCGCCCCTTGGAACGCTTCGACTTGAAGGTTCGCCCAGCGGTGGGGGAACCGCTGCTCCGAGCGCTGGAGCATGCCAGGGTGCTGTTCCTCTACGACCAGTCGAATCTGGCTTCACGGTCCAGAGCGTTCCCGAAAGTGCGGGCGATCGTGGGCAAGCTGCCCGAGCCGCACCGGAGCCGTTTTGAACTGAGGGTCCTGCCCTCGCGCGGGCTGCAGCAATTTGCCACCATCGATGTCCAGGAGACCGCACTGGAGGCTCTGGTGGAATGGGTCGATCTCTGCCTGCCTGAGGACCAGGTTTCCATGCAGGCCCTCGGCTCGGTTCCAGCCGGAGAGCGGTAGCTCCCGACGTGACCCGCGGAGTGAAGCAGCTCTGCGTGCACCAACTCGTTTCTGAGCAAGCCCGCCGCACCCCCCAGGCCGTGGCCGTCTGGTTCGATGGCCATTCGTTGACCTACGCGCAGGTGGAGACGCGCGCGAACCGGCTGGCCCACCACCTCCGGAGATTGGGTGTGGGGCCGGACGTGCTGGTGGGGCTGTGCATCGAGCGGTCGCTTGACCTTCCCGTCGCTCTCCTCGGGATCCTGAAGGCCGGCGGAGCATACGTACCCCTCGATCCCAGCTTCCCCCAGCAGCGGCTGGCCTTCCTGCTCGAGGACTCCCAGGCCCCCGTGTTGGTGACGCAGAGCCATCTGCTGGCAGGGCTTCCCCCACATCGCGCCTCCGTCGTGGTCCTGGATGGAGCGTGGCGAAAGGATCCCGACCTCCCCGAACACGAGCCGGACAGCGGAGTGGACCTCCATCACCTCGCCTACGTCATCTATACCTCTGGCTCCACCGGAACCCCGAAGGGCGTGCTGCTCGAGCACGGGAGCGCCTCCAACGGCCTGAGCCGGATGCGAGACCTTCTGGGCATCTCGGGTGGCGACGTGGTCCTGGCCGTGTGCTCGATCGCCGTCGACCTCGCCTGGCTCGACCTCTGCCTCCCGCTGTCCGTAGGTGGCCAGGTCGCCGTGCTCTCCGGTGAGGACATCATGTTCGGCCGGCAGATCGCACACCGACTGGCGGAGGCTGGGGCTACGTTCATGGAGGCCACGCCCGTCACCTGGCGCCTACTCCTGGACGCCGGGTGGGAGGGAAGTGAGGGTCTCCAGATGCTGAGCTCGGGCGAAGCCCTGACCGAGGACCTTGCCGAGCGGCTTCTGAGCCGTGGGGCCCGCCTGTGGAACGGGTACGGAGCCTCGGAGGGCGGGATCATGACCACCATGCACGAGGTACGGCCCGGCGAGCGGCCGGTCCGGATCGGCCGCCCCATCGCCAGCCTCGGCGTCTACCTCCTCGATGAGGAGCAATCAGCGGTGGAGAAGGGCGAGGAGGGAGAGATCTATGTGAGCGGGGTGGGTGTGGCACGCGGCTACCTCAACAGGCCCGAGCTGACCGCTGAGCGGTTCCTTCCCGACCCGTTTGCCGGACTTCCTGGAGCCACGATGTACCGGACAGGGGACCTGGCCAGGTGCCTCCCCGACGGAACCCTCGAGTACCTGGGGCGGGCCGATCACCAGGTCAAGATCCGGGGATTCCGGGTAGAGCTCGGGGAGATCGAGGCGAACCTCCTCCAGTATCCCGACGTCGCGCAGGCCGTCGTGGTGGCTCGCGAAGACGATCCCGGTGACCGGCGCCTCGTAGCTTACGTCGTGCTGGAGGAGGGCAGTACCGCTCGCCCGCTGGACCTTCGCCGCTACCTCAAGGACACCCTGCCCCCGTACATGGTGCCGACGGCGGTGGTGATGCTGCCGGAGTTCCCACTGACGCCGAGTCGAAAAGTCGATCGCTTGGCCCTGCCCCCTCCCTGAGCGCCAGGCGGGGTGGCTGGCTGGACCGGGCTCAGGCCGGGGTGGCTGGCTGGACCGGGCTCAGGCCGGCAGGTGCGCCTGGGTGCGGAGGCTTTGCTCGCGGCGGCGTTCGTGCTCTGCCAGCAGCGGCGCGAAGATCTCGAGTGGCGAAGCGTCGCACGTTGCGGCCGTGAACTCGGGCCGTTCGATCACAGTGCTCCGGTAGAGCTTCAGGATCTCAGGGTCAGAGAGCAGGTCGAGGAACCGGTAATACCGCTCGTGATTCTCGAAGAAGTCGCCGGCCAGGAGGAAATGGCCGACCGCCAAGGCGTTCTCATGGTACCGATGGATCAACTCCGCGGCCGAGCCGATCTGGGCGAAGTTGATGGCCACCGGGTTGTAGAACATGCGGATCGCCTTGTCCACGAGGGCGTACGCCCCGTCGATCATCGCGTACGCGTTCTCCATGGCGCTCCCGTCCATGCCGCCCTCCGAGGAGAGCGTGGCGTGCACGGCATCGGCCACCAAGCGGCTGCTGTTCATCGAGAGGTAGACGCCGCTTGCGAAGATAGGGTCGATGAAGGCGGATGCATCCCCGACCAGGGCGAAGTTGGAGCCGTGCTTCTGGGTCACCGAGTACGAGTAGTCGCCGTTGAACATCAACGGCTGGATCGTGCGGGCGTCAGCCAGGACCTCCGCCATGAACGGCGACGAGAACAACTCCTGCCGGTAGAGGTCCATCTGCCAGTCCTCGCGCCCCAGCCTGACGAGCTTGGCCCGCTCGCCCCGCAGATAGGAGTGGTTCAGGACGACGCCCACGCTGACGCGGTCGGTCCCTACCGGGATGGCCCAGATCCAACCCTGCTTCTCTCCGCCCAGGTAGACGACCTGCAGGAGCCCTTGCTCGATCCCTCCCTCGTAGCGCGCCCCCGCCCAGTGCGTGGACAGGGCTGCACGATCCAGTTGCGGGTGCGGCCTTTTCGCCCGCATTCGGGATGCAACGAACGTGTCCCTTCCGCTGGCGTCGATCAGGAACCTTCCTCGGTAGGTCTCCTCCCGGCCCCCGTCGTGGACGGCCAGGACCTTGACGCCTCCGTCCGAGCAGGCCAGATCCACCGTCTGGGCCCGAGTCCCCTCGCGGATCATCGCGCCGTGCCGGGCTGCGTTGTCCAGGAGCAACTGATCGAACTCGCTCCGGATCACGTGGAACGAGAGGTACCCGGGGCCCTTGATGACGTGGGCGAAGCACCATGTCGTCTGGCTTGATCCTTCCGTGTCGACGAATCGAACGCCCGGCTTTCGGACGAACCGCCCCGCCAGCTCGTCCAGCACGCCGAGCTGCTCGAAGATGGGGTAGCAGTACGGAAGCAGCGACTCTCCGACGTGCTCCCGGGGGAACTCCTCCTTCTCGAGCACCGCCACCCGGTAGCCGCGCTTGGCCAGCAATGTGGCCGCGGTCGAGCCGGCCGGGCCTCCCCCCACGATCACCACGTCCCCCGTCCAGGTCATGGCTCGCTCAGGAGGCCGCTTGGAAGGCGTCCACGAACGCGTCACACGTCAGGTCGCCCAGGAGTTGGTGCCACATGTGGCGCTCGTCCCGTTCCACCTGGCTCACGATCTCTCGCATCCTGGCCAGCACGGGCGGCTCTTCCTCGTCGTAGACATCGCCCTGGAGGAGCTTGAGGACGTCCAGGCGGTACCTGGGGTCCTGGACGAACGCGGTGAAGAGGACGTTCAACCGGTAGTAGACGGAGATGAAGTTGTACCAATTCCGGGTGCCGCGGCTGATCGTGGCGTCGAACTCGCCGAAACTCCGTCGAGACAGATCTCCACTCTCGAGGGCCCGGATGACGTCACGGCTCGCAAACCGGGAACTGTTGAGGGCGATGCTCACTCCCGTCGAGAAGATGGGGTCGACGAACCTGGCGGCGTCACCCACCATCACCAAACGGTCTGCGGTAATCTGACGCATTGCGTAGCTGTAGTCGCCCTCATCCTTCAGCGGTCGAAGCTGCGCGGATTCCCGCAGGGTCGAGCACAACTCCGGGCGGGTGGCGATCGTGTCCCAAAAGAACTTCTCCCTGGACTCTCTGCTCTTGGCGAAGTTCTTCTTCTGAGTCACCACCCCGATGCTGGTGATGGAGTCCGTGATCGGAATCTGCCAGAGCCAGGTGTTCTGGACCGGCAGGAAGTGGACGAAGATGTAGTCGCTCAGGGCATCGCTCTTGGCGATGGCCTTGCGGTCATACCCCTCGAACCAGGTATGAAGGGCGTACTGGTCGAACACGGGGTCCTTGAGCCGCCAGCGCATCTGGTTGCCGACCAGAGTCCGCCGCCCGCTCGCGTCGACCACCATCCGGACCGTGGTATCGACGTCGCGCCTCCCGAGCCCGAACCGGATCCGGACGCAGTTGGGATCGGAGAAGTCGACACGCTTGACCGCGGTGCCCTCGTACACACGGGCGCCGCGGCGATTGGCGTGCTGGAGGAGCATCAGATCGAACTTCCCGCGGTCCACGTGATACGTGTGTTTCTGGTTCACTCCCGGCTGGTCCCGCTCCTGGAACCTGATGTCCACCTCGGTGCTCGGGAAGAGACCCTCCCAGTCGACCCAATACGTTCGGACCTCCTCGCTCACCGTCCAGGCCGCGCCGAACTTGCGCGGGAAGCGGCTGGCCTCCATGTGGCCGAGGAAGTCCAGGTCCTTGAAAACGCGCGTCGAGGAAGGCACGAGCGACTCGCCGACATGGGCACGAGGGAAGATCTCGCTCTCGAACACCACGCAATCGATCCCGGCCCCGGCGAGATACGCGGCCATGCTGGATCCCGCCGGCCCACCGCCGATGATCCCTACGTCGAAGTCGGGAGTGCCTGCTATCTGGTTCCCCAATCCAGGCCGGCCGGGCCGGAGATGGGGCAGGCTAGTGTCTGGCCCCGAGCGAGTCAACCGCTACGGCAGGTTGCCGTCGAGCCTGACGGGCGACAGCTCCGGTGCCGGTCAGCCCACGGTGCGGGCGGCGCTCATCAGCCGCGGGATGGCTCCTTCATAGACCACCAGGGCGTCGGAGAGCGCGACGTCGAAGAGCCCCGCGAACTCGATACGCGAGCCCCCCGTGAGCCCGAGGCGCGTGATCGGAATGCCCCGAGCCGCGGCCATGTCCTCCACGTGCCCCTCTCGGCCGGGCCGCGCCGTGATCACCACGCGGGAAGCCGACTCCGAGAACATCGCCACGTGGGGAGCCAGACCATCCGCGGGTGCGGCAACCGTGAAGCCGACGCCGCCGGCCATCGCGGACTCGGCCAGCGCCACCGCGAGCCCGCCATCGGAGAGGTCATGGCTGGAGGCAAGAAGATCCTGACGCGCGCAGTCCTGCAGGCATTCGTGCAACCGGGCTTCCGCTGCCAGGTCGAGGGCCGGCGGCACTCCGGTCACCTTTCCGAGCACCGCGTCGGCGAACTCGCTTCCCCCGAGCTCGGGGTGCGTGGACCCCAGCACGTAGATGCTGAGTCCGGCCGACGGGAAACCGGTTCGAACCAGCAGCCGGTAGTCCTCGAGCAGCCCGATCGTACCGACCACCGGCGTGGGATCGATCGAGGAGCTCCCCGACTCGTTGTAGAAGGAGACGTTACCGCCCGTGACCGGGGTGCCGAGCGCGGTGCAGGCTTCCGCGATGCCACGAACGGTCTCGGTGAACGCCCACATGACCTCGGGTCGTTCCGGGTTTCCGAAGTTCAGACAGTTGGTGATGGCCAGGGGGCGGGCCCCCACCGCGGCTACGTTCCGCGCCGCCTCGGCCACCGCGTGCGCGCCGCCCAGGTAGGGATCGAGACGGCCGTACCGCCCGTTGCCGTCGGTCGACACCGCCACAGCGCGGACGCTTCCTCCCAAGCGGATCACGGCCGCGTCGGAGCCCGGTCCAAGGAGGGTGCCGCCCTGGACCAGCGAGTCGTACTGCTCGTAGGTCCAGCGCTTGCCGGCGACGTTCGGAGAGCCCAGCACGGCGTAGAAGGCGTCTTCGAGTGGAACCGGCAGCGGCACGTTCGCCGGATCGTCGGCCCGGATGTCCTGCAGGTTCGGCGCCCGGGCGGGGCGTTCGTAGGCCGGCCCCTCTTCGGCGAGGGCCCGGGCCGGCACTTCGGCGACCACCTGGCCTCGGGTCCGAACGGACAGCCGCCCGCCGGAACGGAGCGTTCCCACGCACCGAGAAGTGAGCCCCCACTTCGCGCAGACCTTCCGCGCCGTCTTCACGTCCTCCGGCCGGACCACGGCAAGCATCCGCTCCTGCGACTCGGACGTGAGGATCTCGAAGGGATCCATGCCGGGTTCGCGCAGGGCCACCTGGTCGAGGTCCACGTCCGCGCCGAGCCCCCGGCGGGCCGCCGTCTCGGAGACGGCGCACGTCAGGCCGGCTCCACCCAGGTCCTGCAAGCCGTCCAACAACTCGCGGTCGGCCAGCTCGAGACACGCGTCGATCAGCAGCTTCTCCGTGAACGGGTCCGCGATCTGAACGCTGGGCCGCGCCTCGTGCGCGTCGTCCTCCAGCGTGCGGGAGGCCAGGACCGACACGCCGCCGATGCCGTCCCGTCCGGTGGCCGCCCCGATCAGGAGCAGGATGTTGCCGGCGCCGCCCTTTCGCCGTCCGAGGAGCCGCTCGCCCTTCGCCAGGCCGACACACATCACGTTCACGGTCGGATTCGGTCCGTGACAGGGCGCAAACTTCACCTCGCCCCCCACCGTGGGTACCCCGATCGAGTTCCCGTACTGGCCGATGCCTGCGACCACGCCCGAGAACAGGAAGCGGTTGCGAGCATCGTCGAGCGGACCGAACCGAAGCGGATCGAGCAGTGCCACCGGCCGGGCTCCCATCGAGAGGACGTCGCGGATGATGCCGCCCACACCCGTGGCCGCCCCCTGGAGGAGCAGGATGTTGCCGGCGCCGCCCTTTCGCCGTCCGAGGAGCCGCTCGCCCTTCGCCAGGCCGACACACATCACGTTCACGGTCGGATTCGGTCCGTGACAGGGCGCAAACTTCACCTCGCCCCCCACCGTGGGTACCCCGATCGAGTTCCCGTACTGGCCGATGCCTGCGACCACGCCCGAGAACAGGAAGCGGTTGCGAGCATCGTCGAGCGGACCGAACCGAAGCGGATCGAGCAGTGCCACCGGCCGGGCTCCCATCGAGAGGACGTCGCGGATGATGCCGCCCACACCCGTGGCCGCCCCCTGGAACGGCTCGATGGCGCTCGGGTGGGAGTGCGATTCGATCTTGAACACACACGCCATGCCTTCACCGAGGTCGACCACGCCGGCGTCCTGGCCCGGCCCCACCAGCACCCGCGGCCCGCGGGTCGGCAGCGTGCGAAGGTGGACCTTGCTGGACTTGTACGAGCAGTGCTCCGACCACATGGCCGCGAACATGGCCAACTCGGTGTGATTGGGCTCGCGCCCCAGCTTCTCCTCGATCAGGTCGCGTTCGGAGTCGGTGAGGCCGAGCGCCAGGTGGACCGGCGTCTCCACCTTCACGCCGGGACCCGGTCCCTCACTGCCGTCAGCAACCACTGGAAGACGTGCTGGCCGCCGGTCGGGCCCAGGTCTGGATCGACGGCGTGCTCCGGGTGCGGCATCAGGCCGAGCACGTTCCGGGTGTCGTTCCACAACCCGGCGATGGCGTGCGTGCTTCCGTTAGGGTTGAAGCGTTCGTCCAGCGAGCCGTCGGGCGCACAGTAGCGGAACGCCACCAGCCCTTGCTCCTCGATCCGCACGAGCTCGTCCGGCGACGCTACGAACTGCCCCTCGCCGTGCTTGATCGGGACTTCCAGGACCTCCCCGGTGCGATCCTCGGCCCGCACGTGGACCCACCGGCAGATGAACGACAGCCCGCGATTGCGGATCATCGCTCCCGCCAGCAGCCCGGCCTCGCACAGGATCTGGAACCCGTTGCAGATCCCGAGCACCGGCCCGCCAGCCTCGGCGAACTCGCGGATGGCGGCCATGGCGGGGGCGAACCGGGCGATGGCGCCAGTCCGGAGGTAGTCCCCGTAGGAGAACCCCCCAGGAAGGATCATCGCGTCCGCGCCGCCGAGCGTCCTGTCCTGGTGCCATACGGGGATCGGTTCGGCGCCCATCAGGGCGACCGCTCGCAGCGCGTCGCGGTCGTCGTTCGAGCCCGGGAAGGTGACCACTCCGACCTTCGGCTTCATCGAGCCGCCTTCTTCCCGGTCAGGATGCGGAAATCCTCGATGACGGGGTTCGACAGGAACCGTCGGGACATCTCCTCGACCTGCTCGCGGGCAGCGGCCTCGTTGTCCGACTCCACGGCGAGCTCGATGTGCTTGCCCACCCGCGCCTCGGAGACGTTGCTCCACCCCAAGGTCGGGAGGGCATCCTGGATGGTCCTGCCCTGCGGGTCCAGGAGTCCCTCCTTCAAAGACACCACGACCTCGAACCGGAACTTCACTCGCCAGCCGCCCCCATTCGGAGCAAGTAGGCGGCGAATGGCTCTGCGGTGATCCGCTCGTAGGCCTCGCGGTAACGGGCCGCCGTCTGCTCGATCACCTCGTCGGGGAGGTCGGGCGGGGGCGGTTCGTGGTCCCATCCGGTGGCGTCCAGCCAGTCCCGCACGTACTGCTTGTCGAACGACGGCTGCGGGTGGCCCGGCTCGTATCGGTCGGCCGGCCAGAACCGAGAGGAGTCAGGAGTCAGCACCTCATCGATCAGGAGCAGCTCTCCTTCGGCGAACCCGAACTCGAACTTGGTGTCTGCCAGCACGATCCCTCGTTCCAGGGCCCGCGCCGCGGCGAACTCGTACAGGGTGAGGGTCAGCTCCTTCAACCGTTCGGCCAGGCCGCGCCCCACGCGCTCGGCCATCTCGTCGAGCGAGATGTTGATGTCGTGGCCGGTCGCTTCTTTCGTAGCGGGGGTGAAGATCGGCTCGGGTAGGCGATCGGATTCCACCAGCCCCGTCGGCAGGGCCACCCCGCACACCCGTCCGCTTGCGCGGTATTCCTTCCAGCCCGAGCCCGAAAGGTATCCCCGCGCTACGCACTCGATGGGAACGACCTCGGCCCGGCGGACCTGCATGGCCCGGCCGGCGAGCCACTCCCGATCGTCGCCGAACGGTTCCGGGAACGCGCTCGCGTCGGCCGTGATCAGGTGGTTGGCCACCAGGTGGGAGGTTCGGTCGAACCAGTACAAGGAGAGACCGGTCAGGACCCGGCCCTTGTCCGGGATCGCCTGGGGCAGGACGACGTCGAAGGCCGAGATGCGGTCGGTGGCCACCATCAGCAGGTCATCGCCCGCCTCGAAGATGTCCCGGACTTTGCCCCGGGCGTGCAGATCCGCACGTGGCATCTCTAGCTCCCCCCGTCCTGCGGGCCCGCCGGGGAAGAAGCGGGCTGGGCATCGAGCACGTCGAGCTTCTCCAGTCTCCCAAACACAGCGTCCAGATGGCGAACGAAGGGCCCGAGCGTGAACAGGTCCCAGAACTCGTCCTTGGAGATCACGCCCCGTCCTTCGACCTCCGCCCACACGGCCTCGCGGAAGTGTGAGCCCCGCTCCCAGCTCTCGGTGGCCGCCCGTTGCACGATCCCGTACGCCTCTTCCCGGGGAAGCCCGGCGTCGATCAACGCGAGCAGTACCTTCTGGGAGAAGAAGATCCCGCCGGTCGAATCGAGGTTGGCCCGCATCCGCTCCGGGAACACGCGCAGGCCTTCCATCACCTTCGTCGCGACGTGGAGCATGTAGTGCAGCGCGATGGTCGAATCGGGCAGGATGACCCGCTCCACGCTGGAGTGTGAGATGTCTCGTTCGTGCCACAGGGCCACGTCCTCCAGCGCGGCCTGGAGGTTGGCCCGAACCAGTCGCGCCAGCCCGCAGATGCGCTCGGACAGCACCGGGTTGCGCTTGTGGGGCATGGCGCTGGACCCCTTCTGTCCGCGGCCGAACGGCTCCTCCACTTCCCGAACCTCGGTACGCGCCAGATGGCGGACCTCCGTGGCCAGCTTCTCGAGCGTCGCCGCGGTGGCCGCGAGCGCCCACACGAACTCGGCGTGGACGTCGCGGGAGATCACCTGACTGGCCGCCTCGGCCGGCCGGAGCCCCAGCTCGGCGCAGACGTACTCCTCGACGGCGGGCTCGATCTGCGAGTAGGTCCCGACGACGCCGGACAGCTTCCCCACGCTCACGCCCTGACGGGCGGCGCGAAGGCGCTCCCGATCCCGGGCCAGCTCGAACGCCCACAGAGCGAGCTTGTGCCCGAACGTGGTGGGTTCGGCGTGCACTCCGTGGGTTCGGCCGATGCACAGGGTCTCCCGGTGCTCCAGCGCCCGGCGCTTGACCACCCCGAGCAACCGCTCCAGCCGGTCCAGGATGAGGTCGGCCGCCTCGCGGAGCTGCAGCGCCAGCCCCGTGTCCAGGAGGTCGCTGGAGGTCAGGCCGAAGTGGATCCACCGGCCGGCCGGCCCGATCGGCTCGGCCACTGCTTGCACGAAGGCGGCCACGTCGTGGTGGGTGACCTCCTCGATCTGGGCCACTCGCTCGGGTGGGGGCGCGACGGCCCGCGCGCGGATCTGGTCGAGGTCGTCCTGGGGGAGTCGGCCGAGCCGGGCCCAGCCTTCGCAAGCCAGGACCTCGATGCGCAGCCAGTGCGCGAGCTTCGTCTCTTCGGCCCAGACCCGGGCCATGTCGGCGAGTGTGTAGCGGGGGATCACGACCGATGAGCCGCGGGCGCGGGCGCCCTCAAGGGCGAAATCCTTCCGCCAGGGATTCCTTGAACTCGTAGATCTTGGCGCGCACTCCA
>VAYC01000294.1 GCA_005885025.1 Actinomycetota bacterium
ACAGTGAATGCGACCTTGGGCGTGGCCGCCGCCATCCTGACGGAGTAGGCGCTCTCGTTCCTGGGGGTCGGGGTCCAGCCGCCCACTCCGACCTGGGGCAACCTCCTGAACGACGCCCGGGGCTTCATCAAGATCTCTCCCGGGCTCACGTGGTTCCCGGGCCTGGCCATCCTGCTGGCGGTGCTGTGCGTGAACTTCCTTGGAGACGGGCTTCGCGACGCCCTCGACCCGCACCAGAAGCTCGGGTCAGCCGCGTGAGGTCGGGGGCGCCACTTGGCTGAGCCCCTGCTCGAAGTCACGAACCTGAAGGTCCATTTCCCGACCGAGGACGGCCTGGTGAAGGCCGTGGACGGCGTTTCGTTCTCCGTCGCTCCGGGCGAGACGCTCGGGGTCGTGGGGGAGTCCGGCTCGGGCAAGAGCGTCAGCTTCCTCACGGTCATGGGCCTGGTGACCCGGAAGGAGGCCCGGATCCAGGGTCAGGTCGTGTTCCGCGGTCAGGACCTCCTCAAGCTTCCTCAGGAGGAGATGCGCCACGTCCGGGGGGCCAAGATCAGCATGATCTTCCAGGATCCCCTGACGGCGCTGAATCCCGTGCACCGCGTGGGGCACCAGATCGCCGAGGTGTTCCAGGTGCACCGGGGCCTGTCGAAGAAGGAGGGGTTCGACGAGGCGGTGAACCTCCTCCAACTCGTGGGGATCCCGCAGCCTCGGGAACGGGCCCGGCAGTACCCGCATGAGTACTCGGGCGGTATGCGCCAGCGAGCCATGATCGCCATGGCGCTCGCCCTGAACCCCGACCTCCTGATCGCCGACGAGCCGACAACGGCTCTGGACGTGACCGTGCAGGCCCAGATCCTCGACCTGATCGATCGGCTGAAAGAGGAATTCGACGCAGCCGTGGTGCTCATCACCCACGACCTCGGGGTGGTGGCAGAGCACTGCGACGACATCATGGTGATGTACGGGGGGAGGGTCGCCGAGTTCGGGGACCGCCGGGACATCTACTACGGCGCCCACCACCCCTACACGTGGGGGCTCCTCCAATCGATCAGCCGGATCGACCAGAGTCGCGAGGAGCGGCTCCGCCCGATCAAGGGCCAGCCGCCCTCGTTGATCTTCTTGCCACCCGGCTGCCCGTTCAATCCGCGGTGTCCCTACGTCATGGACATCTGCCGGCGCGAGGTGCCCCAGCTCCTTCCGGCGAACGGCCATCACGCTTCGGCCTGTCACCTTCCGCTCGCCGAGAAGGAGCGCATCCTGTCGGAGGAGGTGCTGACGCGAGCATGAGCGTGCAGGTCAACCAGCGACCCGACATGGGCGTCGAGACGAAGCGAGCCCCGCTCGTCAAGCTCGAAGGGCTCAAGAAGCACTTCCCCCTGACCCGAGGGATCATCTTCCAGAAGAGGATCGGGCATGTGCACGCGGTCGACGGGGTGGACCTCGAGATCTACCCGGGCGAGACGCTCGGCCTGGTGGGCGAGACCGGATGCGGCAAGTCCACCCTGGCCCGATTGGTGATGCGGCTGTACCCGGTGACCGAAGGGCGGATCCTCTTCGACGGGCAGGACATCACCCACCTGAAGGGCGGAGAGCTCCGAGCCCTCCGGCGGAACATGCAGATGATCTTCCAAGACCCCTACGCGTCCCTGAACCCTCGAAAGACGGTGGGGGCCATCATCGGCGAGCCGTTCCACCTGCACGGGACCGTGCCCCGGAACAAGATCAAGGACGAGGTCCGCAACCTCATGGAGCTGGTCGGCCTGAACCCGGAGCACTACAACCGGTATCCGCACGCGTTCTCCGGCGGTCAGCGCCAGCGCATCGGATTTGCCCGGGCCCTGGCCCTGCGGCCCCGGCTGATCGTGGCGGACGAGCCCGTGTCCGCCCTGGACGTCTCGATCCAGGCCCAGATCCTGAACCTCCTCGAGGACATCCAGGCGGAGTTCAACCTGACCTACCTGTTCATCGCCCACGACCTCTCCGTGGTCAAGCACGTCTCGGACCGCGTGGCGGTCATGTACCTGGGCAAGATCGTGGAGCTGGCCTCGGGCGACACGCTCTACCTGAACCCCAAGCACCCCTATACGGGGGCGCTCATGTCGGCGGTTCCGATCCCCGACCCCGACATGGCCGCGCAGAAGAAGCGGATCATCCTGCAGGGTGACGTGCCGTCGCCGATCAACCCGCCCTCCGGATGCCGGTTCCACCCGCGCTGCCCTCGGGCCCAGTTCCCGATCTGTCGCGAGCAGGAACCCGAGCTGCTCCCGCACCACCCGGGGCAGGTGGCGGCGTGCCACTTCCCCCTGGAGGACCGGGCGATCATCTCGGGGGAGGCCGAAGCCGGGTAGTCAGTAGGGGTCGATCCCGGTATCGAGCCGGTATCATGCAAGGGTGTTCAATGCAGCAATCCTGGCCGTGCATCTGGTCGCCTCGCTGTTCCTGATCGTGTTCGTCCTGCTGCACTCCGGCAAGGGCGGCGGGCTTTCGGACATGTTCGGAGGAGGCGGCGGGCTGTCCGGCGGCACCTCCATCGAACGCAACCTGGACCGGATCACCATCGTCACCGCGGTCATCTTCGGCCTGACCACGTTCTGGCTGGCCTGGAAGTGGACCTAGGCCGGACCGCTAGAATCGTTCTCGCGAACCTGTCGGAGTGGCGGAACCAGGCAGACGCGCCAGGTTGAGGGCCTGGTGGGCGCATAGCCCATGGGGGTTCAAATCCCCCCTCCGACACCAGACCAACAAAACTGCCACCCCCAGGAGATCCCGTGATCTTCGGTGGGTCCTGCGCGTCGCCGCGACTACGCCTCCTCAAGCACCAGGGGGGTATCGTCTTGATTGGCCCATTCCGCCATCGCGGCGTCGTAGACGCGGATGCGGTCCCATCCTAGGAGCGACAGGACGAAGAACCCGAGGGTGGTC
>VAYC01000295.1 GCA_005885025.1 Actinomycetota bacterium
ACCATCTCCTGCCAGCGTGGCGCGGACGCTTGTCGTGCTCCGGATGTACAGCCTGAAGCCGCATTGAGGCTCGTCTCGCTGAACCCTCGGTGAGATTTGCGGCGGGCTCGGTCTCATGGTCGTCTATGTCACCAACCGGCGATGACCCCAGGGAGGACGACGGTGACCACAAACCGGACAACCGAGGCGAAGGGCGCGGGCGCATACGCCGAGGTCAACGGCATCAATCTCTACTACGAGACCCACGGGACCGGGCGGCCGCTGATCCTGCTCCACGGCGGGCTCGGCTCGGGCGAGATGTTCGGGCCGATCCTCCCCACGCTGTCGGAGCGCCACCGGGTCATCACGGTCGATCTCCAGGGGCACGGCCGCACTGCCGACATCGATCGACCGATCGACATCCGGCTCATGGCCGACGACATCGCGGCGCTCATCGACCACCTGGGGTTGGAGAAGCCCGACCTGGTCGGCTACTCGCTCGGGGGCGGCGTCGCCTTCTTCACGGCGGTGAAGTACCCCCAGAAGGTCGGCAAGCTCGTCGTGGCGGCGGCCAACATCCGGCGCGACGCGATCCCGCCCGAGATGCTCGCCCAGCAGGCCCAGGTGAGCTCCGCGGCGATCGAGTTCATGAAAGAGACGCCGATGTACCAGCTCTACCAGCGGGTCGCCCCGCGCCCGGAGGACTTCGGGCGCCTGCTGGACAAGATCGGCGAGTCGATGAGCAAGGACTTCGATTACTCAGAGGAGATGCGTGGCCTTCAGGTGCCGACGATGATCGTCTGCGCCGATGCCGACATGGCGCCACCCAGCCATTACGTCGAGGCCTTCAAGCTTCTCGACGGCGGCCTCCGCGACGGCGGTTGGATGGGCGAGGGCCGACCGAAGGGCGGGCACGCGCTCGCGGTGCTTCCCGGCCTGACCCACTACAACCTGGGCGTTTCGCCGCTCTTCGCCGCGGTCGCGCTCGACTTCCTCGACGGGCCCACATCGGGCAGCGGCAGCCGATGAGGGTCCGGTGTTCCGCGCTCTCCTGAGGGGGGAGTCACGTGGTCTGATCAGGTCCTGATGTTCAAGGGAATCCCTGCCCTGATTGTCCTGACCCGCGTTGCAGAAGGACCAAGGGTGCGGATAGCATGCGCGGTTCATGCCCGAGCTCATGCTCCCCGAATGCGCCTTTCTCGGGAGCCATCAGAGGAAGGAGACCAAGACATGAAGAGGCTGGTCCGTTTGTTGGGTGCCGGAACGGTTTGCGCAGCGCTGCTCATCGGCTTGCCCAGCGTTTCGCAGGCGGCCGGCAACACGACGTTGTGCACGGGTGACCTGCCGCCGGGGACGTACCAGAAGGTGATCGTGCCAGAGGACGCAGTGTGCACGAGCGACGGCCCGGTCACGATCCGGAGTGGCCTATTCGTCCAGTCCGGGGCGACGTTCGTCCTCGGCAGCGAGGAAAACCCCGTCGATACCGGGACGATCTCGGGTGGGGTCCACGCCACGGATCCGGCGAACCTGCAGATCCACTTCACCACGATCAACGGTGGCATCGTTTCGCACGGTGGCTCCGGGCCGTTCGGCCCGCCGTTCGACGTCACGTGGAATGCGATCGAGGACAACGTGATCAACGGGACTGTGACGATCGACGGATACGACGGGTTCTGGTTCGGCTTCATCCGAAACGACGCACGCGGCTCCGTGAACCTGAACGACAATGTGGTGGAGGATACGGACGGGAACGAGTACGTCACGAACACGATCCACGGCAACCTGAACTGCGCGGGAGACTCACCGGCTCCTCAGATCGGAGACTCGGGAGGTGAACCGAATACCGTGACCGGTCAGAAGACCGGTCAATGCGTGGAAGTCTGAGGATCCGGGCGCGAGGAGAGCCCTCGGTCCGAGCTCCCAGGCTCGGCCAGGAGTTCGAATAGCGTCCCCTCAGGTCCACTCCAGAAGAGTGTCATTGCGGCCACTTCTGCCGCAGACCGATGCGGGCAGGTCGCGCCACCCCGTGGGGGGACGCGTCCCCGAATGCGAAGACGCTGCCGTCAGCGGCCACGAGCCAATAACCATCCCCGTCCGGTGTCGCCGCCATTGCCATCACCGGCTCCCTCAAGGCGATTCGGCGAGGGATGGAGCCAAAGGATGGTGCGTCCCCGAAGGCGTGGACCGAGCCGTCGGCGCCCGCCAGCCAGTACCCTCGGCCGTCGGGAGCGGCCGCCAGTGACACGACCGGCGCTTTCAAGGACCGACGTGACATCCCGCCATGAAAGGCGGCGTCTCCGTACGCGAACACCTTCCCGTCGGATCCAGCCAGCCAGTAGCCCCGTCCGTCCGGAGTTGCTGCGATCGCCACGATCGGACGGGCCAGGGACAGTCCTGACGCCGCGGGCGAGCCGTAGGTCCTCGCTGCTCCGAAGCCGAACACTTTCCCGTCGGCCGTGGCCAGCCAGTAACCGGCCCCGTTCGCCGAAGCCATGCCGACGACTGGCTGCGCCGGCGGATGGGAGGCGGTCGACCCAAAGTTCGGGGCGTCTCCGAACGCGTGGACAGAGCCGTCGAGGCCAACCAACCAGTACCCACCGCCACTGGGAGTTCGAGAGGCGCCGACCACCAGCCAGGCCAGTCGGGAGCGGGCAAGGGATACACGATCGGTCGAGTCCCCGTGGGGAAGGACCGCCCCGAGCCCGGTCACGATGGAGTAGCCCAGCCCGTCCCAGGTGGGAAGCAGGGTCACCACGTCCGCTCTGATCGGGGAGTCATGAAGGATGCCACCGTCGCCGACCCACTCCCAGTGCCACGCCTCAGGGCAGGTGCTGCCCCCCGGGCGAGCCCAGGCGGGATGGTTCCACCCGAACCTGGCCGCCTGCGCCGTGAGGAACTCGTATCCGGGGGAGCCGAACCCCACCGTGCCGCCGGCATCGCTGAGGTCTGCTGCCTTGCCCCACCCGTGCATTGACGTCCCCTTGGGTTTCCCGGAGCTCGTCGTCAGCACCGGGGCGGCGCAAGAGCTGTGGCCGGCCGCACTCCAGCGCTGTTTCACCGTCACCTGGTCCGACAGTGGCCGGTAGCACTGTTCGGTATGTAGGACCACGCCCTCGTTGCGGGCGGTGGCGAGGAGCAGGCCCAGGCTGGGTGCCGCCGCCCGGGCCGCCAGGCAGTTCGGCGCCACTCCCACGAGGTCCCGGGCGGGCATCAAGCCGTTGGTGTCCCCGACGACGGCAGTGGGCCGATTGTCGGGCTGGATGGGTGAGATGAACGGCTTCCGGGACGGCGACACGCATGGTCTGGGAGGGTGTTTGAGCCGGAGTGCTTGCCACGCTTGGATGAGGCGCGGCGCTCGAGGAGGTGCCTGTCCCTGTGGGTTGGATGGTGGTGGAGGTGGCCGTGCACCCGCCGACGACCAGGGCGATGAGAACCCGGAGCGCCGCGGCCGGCCGCATAACCGATCGCCCTCGCCTCGAGGGAGGGAACATCATCACGGCGTCCACCCTACTGCCGGAGTCTTCGATCGCGACCAGGATGGGCAGGTTCGACGGGACGGTCCGCGCTATTCGGCGACGGGAAGCTTCGTGGCGCCGGTTGCCACCTCCCACAAGTGGCCGTCGGGGTCGGCGAAGTAGCCGCTGTAACCACCCCACTCGGCCCGCCTTGCCGGCTTCACGATCGAACCGCCCGCCCGTTTGGCCTCGGCCAGTACCTCATCCACCCGCTCCTCGGTGCGGACGTTGTAGGCGAGGGTGACGCCGCGGAACCCCCTGCCGTCGGCAGCCACGTCCGCGTCCTCGGCCAGCAAGTCCCACGGGTACAGCGCGAACGCCGTCGAGCCG
>VAYC01000050.1 GCA_005885025.1 Actinomycetota bacterium
CGAGCTCGTTCAGCCTCCGGAGCCGCGCGTCGATCTGGTAGCGGTCCTCGGTCCCGTACGTCTCCTCTCTCGTCAGTTCCCACCACAAACCCTCGTACCGTGAGCGAACCTCCGCGGCCACCTCCACCGGGTCGATGTCCTGGGGAACGCCGTGGGCCGCCTGGAGATCCATCAGCTCTCCTGCGATGTTCTCCTCGGCGATGTCCAAGTCGTGTATCCGCTGGCCGTCGCTGAGCTGTGGATGGAGCTCGCCGGTCTCGGCGTCGACCAGGTAAGCAGTGAGCGCGCCCGCATCGCGACGAAAGAGCGTGTTGGAAAGGGAGCAGTCGCCCCAATAAAAGCCGCCCAGGTGCAAGCGAACGAGCAACCGGACCAGGGCGTCCATGAGGCGGTTTCGGAGGTCCGGCACTCCCCGGCCCGTAAACAGGTGGCGGTACGGGAGCGAGAACTCGAGGTGGCGAGTGATCAGGACGGCGTCGAGCTCCTGGGTGGAGGAGGCCGTCGCCTGCCCCCCTCCAGTCGAGCGATCGGTGACGACGCCGACCCCCTCCACGGCCGGCACCCCTGCCTCACCGAGCTCACGAAGGAGCCGGTACTCTCGCTGGGCCAGCCGCTCGGGCAGCTCCTTCAGGGCGTACAGGACCCCCTGGTAGTTCACGAATCGAACAACGTGGCGTGCGATGCCCCTCGGGACCTCGACCAGCCGATCGGACTCCCACGATTCCAGCGGGATCCCCCACGGAAGGTCCAGGAAGTCGGGATGCCGTCCCGGAGCCGCCATCTGAAGGCGCATGAGGCCCATTGCTTACCAAGGCAGCCAGGGCCTGTCGAACCCCGCCTTTCGGCCCGACGTTTTTGAACCTGCCCATCCAGGGTGCCAAGCTCGTTCCCTCAAGGCTGGAGGCGCATTGACGATGGCTCGGGCGAGGATCCGTTGAGAGTCAGAGAAGGACGGCGCCGTGTGGTCATCGAGGGCGTTCAGCCCGAGCTCGACGGCGGCCGCTTTCCGGTCAAGCGGGTGGTGGGAGAGCGGGTCGTGGTAGAGGCCGACGTCTTCGCCGATGGGCACGAGGCGGTCGCCGCCGAGCTGCGCTTTCGAACCGACGACCAGGCGGCGTGGCGTGACGTTCGGATGGCCTTGGTCGAGAACGACCGGTGGCGGGGAGCCTTCCCTGTGTCCGAGCTTGGTCGGTACCGGTACACGCTTCGGGCCTGGGTCGACCCCTTCGGTACCTGGCGGCGGGATCTCGAGAAGAAGGCGCAGGCCGGCCAGGACGTCTCGGTGGATCTCCTCCTGGGCGAGCAGATGGTCGGCAGGACCGCCCGCAGCGCGACCCCCGACGATGCCCGTGAGCTCCGCGACTGGGTCAAGCGCCTCCAGAGTCGTCCGGGGGCCGTCGAGGCGGCCCTCGACCCGGGACTGCTCGCGGTGATGGACCGGTACCCGGATCGCCGGCTGTCGACCACTTACGACAAGCAGCTCCTGGTCGTGGTCGACCGGGAGAAGGCCCGGTTCGGGACATGGTACGAGATGTTCCCGCGGTCATGCTCGGCGGAGCTCGGTCGCCACGGGACGTTCGCCGACGCCGAGGAGCGGCTCAAATACGTGGCCGGGATGGACTTCGACGTGATCTACCTCCCGCCCATCCACCCCATCGGCCACACGCATCGCAAGGGCAAGAACAACACTCCGCGGCCCGAGCCCCATGATCCGGGAAGCCCCTGGGCCATCGGGAGCGAGGAGGGAGGCCACAAGGCCGTCCACCCGCAACTCGGGACTGTCGAAGACTTCGAATCATTCGTGGCCCGGGCCCGTGAACACGGCATGGAGGTGGCCCTGGACCTCGCCTACCAGTGCTCGCCGGACCACCCTTTCGTCAAGGAGCATCCGGAGTGGTTCCGACACCGCCCCGACGGCACCATCCAGTACGCAGAGAACCCGCCCAAGAAGTACGAGGACATCTATCCGCTCGACTTCGAGACCGAGACCTGGCCCGAGCTGTGGGAGGAGCTGAAGAGCATCGTCCTCTTCTGGATCGGCCACGGCGTGCGCATCTTCCGGGTCGACAACCCGCACACCAAGCCTTTCCGATTCTGGGAGTGGTTGATCGAAGCGGTCAAGGCCGAACACCCCGACGTGATCTTCCTGGCCGAGGCGTTCACCAGGCCGAAGGTCATGTACCGTCTGGCGAAGCTCGGCTTCACCCAGTCCTACACGTACTTCGCGTGGCGCACCGCGAAGTGGGAGCTCGAGCAGTATTTCACCGAGCTCACCAAGTCCGGCGTCGCCCAGTTCTTCCGTCCGAACCTGTGGCCGAACACGCCGGACATCCTGACCGAGCAGCTTCAGACGGGCGGGCGGCCGGCGTTCATGCAGCGGCTCGTGCTTGCAGCCACGCTCGGGGCCAGCTACGGGATCTACGGGCCCGCCTTCGAACTCCAGGAGAGCCAGCCACTGGAAGAGGGCAGCGAGGAGTACCTCGACTCGGAGAAGTATGAGATCCGCGACTGGGAGCTCGAGAGGCCGGAGAGCCTGGCGGACTTCATCGGCCGCGTGAACCGCATCCGGAAGGAGAACCCCGCGCTGCAGAGCGACCGCAGCCTGTGCTTCCACCGCATCGACAACGACGAGCTCATCGCCTACAGCAAGTGCACCGAGGACCGCGCGAACGTCGTCCTCACAGTGGTGAACCTCAACCCTCGCCTGACGCAAGAGGGGTGGCTGGAGCTCGACCTGGACCCGCTCGGTGTCGATCCGGACCAGAGCTTCCAGGTCCACGACTTGCTGACCGAGGCCCGCCACGTGTGGCAAGGCTCGCGCAACTTCGTTCGTCTCGACCCGTCGGTGTTCCCTGCGCACGTGTTTCGGATCAGGGCGAGGGTCCGAACCGAGCACGACTTCGAGTCCTTCATGTGATGGCCGGCTCCGACCGTTCGCTCTGGTACCGAGACGCGATCGTCTACGAGCTGCACGTTCGCGCCTTCCACGACGGGAACGCCGACGGCATCGGGGACCTGCCGGGGCTGATCGACAAGCTGGATTACCTCCGGGACCTCGGGGTCACGGCTATCTGGCTGCTTCCCTTCTATCCCTCGCCGCTCAGGGACGACGGCTACGACATCGCCCAGTACAAGGGCATTCATCCTTCCTACGGGACCCTCCGGGACTTTCGGACGTTCATGCGCGAGGCGCGTCGGCGGGGCCTGCAGGTGATCACCGAGCTCGTGCTGAACCACACCTCGGACCAGCACCCGTGGTTCCAGCGGGCACGCCGGGCCCGCCCGGGCACGTCGTGGCGGAACTTCTACGTGTGGAGCGACAGCCCGCAGCGGTACTCGGAGGCGCGCATCATCTTCAAGGACTTCGAGTCCTCGAACTGGGCCTGGGACCCCGTGGCCAAGGCCTATTACTGGCACCGGTTCTACTCCCACCAACCCGATCTGAACTTCGACAACCCCGACGTACGGCGGGCGATGCTCTCCGTCGTCGACTTCTGGCTGGACCTGGGCGTCGACGGCCTGCGACTGGATGCCGTTCCGTATCTGTTCGAACGGGAGGGCACGATCTGCGAGAACCTTCCCGAGACCTATGCCTTCCTGGAAGAGATCCGGGCCCACGTGGACCAGCAGTACGGGGACCGGATGCTGCTGGCGGAAGCGAATCAGTGGCCGGAACACACCGCCGCCTATTTCGGGGACGGCAACCGCAGCCATATGGCCTTTCATTTCCCCTTGATGCCTCGCATGTTCATGGCCATCCGGATGGAGGACCGGTTCCCCATCGTGGACATCCTGTCCCAGACCCCGCCCATCCCCGAGACGTGCCAGTGGGCGATCTTCCTCCGGAACCACGACGAGCTGACGCTGGAGATGGTCACGGACGAGGAACGCGACTACATGTACCGGGTCTATGCGGAGGATCCGCAGGCCCGGATCAACCTGGGGATCCGCCGGAGGCTGGCTCCGCTGCTCGGCAACAATCGCCCGCTGATCGAGATGATGAACGTACTTCTGTTCACCCTGCCGGGAACGCCCGTCATCTACTACGGCGACGAGATCGGGATGGGCGACAACATCTACCTGGGGGATCGAAACGGCGTGCGCACGCCCATGCAGTGGAGCTCGGATCGCAACGCCGGCTTCTCCCGGGGCAACCCGCAGAAGCTCTACCTCCCCACGATCATCGACCCCGAGTACCACTACGAGGCCATCAACGTGGAGGCCCAACAGAACAACCCGCACTCGCTGCTCTGGTGGATGAAACGCCTCATGGCGCTGCGAAAGCGCTACCGTGCCTTCGGGCGGGGGACTCTCGAATTCCTCTATCCGGAGAACCGGAAGGTCCTGGCCTTCCTGCGCAGGTACGAAGACGAGACCATCCTGGTGGCCACCAACCTCTCGCGTTACGCGCAATACGTGGAGATCGATCTGTCGCAATACCAGGACCTCGTGCCGATCGAGCTGTTCGGTGGGACCGAGTTCCCGCGCGTGGGCGACCGTCCCTACGTACTGACGCTCGGGCCGTACGGCTACGCGCTGTTCTCGGTGGAGCGCCAGCGAGTCGATCCGGCTGTCACCACCGAGGCCGAGCGCCCTCTCCCGGTGCTCACGGTCGACGGATCGTGGGAGGAGATCTTCACCGAACGTGGGCGGGGGTTGTTGGAGGAGGTGCTGCCGGCCTACCTCTATCCCCGCCGCTGGTTCCGGTCCAAGGCCCGGCGAATCAAGACCGCCGAGATCGTCGAAGCGATACCGGTCCCGGCCTCCACTTCCGCCTCTGCCGGCGCCCCACCGTCGGGCGGCTCGGCCTCCAACGGGGCCGGCTACCTTACGCTCGTCCACGTCGAGTTCACGGAAGGAGACCCGGAGCGGTACGTCCTCCCGCTCATCGCCGTCTCCAGCGACGGGACCGGATCGGACCCCCCTCGATTCGCGCGAGTGGCGCGGCTCCAGACCACAGGCGGCGAGCGGCTCATGTACGACGCGTTCGTCGATCCGAGCTTCGGCCGTGCCCTCCTCCAGGGAATGGCCCGGCGTCGAAGCCTCCCGGGGCGCGCCGGGAAGGTGGTGGCCTCCACCACACCCGCCTTCCGGCGCCTGATCCGCCCCGGGGATCCGTGGCCCGACCCTGCGGTGGTTCAGGCGGAGCAGAGCAACACGTCGGTGGGGTACGGAGGGACCCTGTTGCTGAAGCTGTTCCGCCGGCTCGAGGAAGGAGTGAACCCGGACCTCGAGGTCGGCAGGTTCCTGACCGAGCAGGCGGCCTTCCCGCACATCCCAGCGGCCGCCGGCGCTCTCGAGTACGTGCGTGGGATGACCAAGCCGATGACCGTTGGCATCCTCCAGGCATTCGTGCCGAACGAGGGCGACGCGTGGAAGTTCACCCTCGATACGCTCCGCACCTACCTGGATGAGGTCCGTACCCTCCAGCCCGAGGAGAACGAGCCGCCCCTGGCCCGCCACGCCCCCCTGCTGGACGTGGCCGCCTCAGAGCCACCGCCGCCCGCCCACGAGCTGATCGGTCCCTACTTGGAGACGGCGCGTCTCTTGGGGCAGCGAACCGGGGAGCTGCACGCCGCCCTCGCCGCGGGCGAGGAGCCGGCCTTCGTCCCGGAGCCCGTCACCACGCTCTACCAGCGCTCCCTGTACCAGTCGATGCGATCGATGGCCGCCGAGGTCTTCCGCCTCGTCCGTGCCAAGGCCAAGGACGTGCCGCAGCTCGTGCAGGTTCTGGACCTCGAGCAGGAGGTCCTGCGCCGGCTGCACCGGGTGCTGGATACGAAGATCACCGGTTCCCGGATCCGCACGCACGGGGACCTTCACCTCGGGCAGGTTCTGTACACGGGTCGCGACTTCGTCTTCATCGACTTCGAGGGGGAGCCGGCCAGGCCGCTCTCCGAGCGGCGGATCAAGCGCTCACCACTCAGGGACGTGGCCGGGATGATCCGGTCCTTCCACTACGCCGGGTACACAGCGTTGTGGTCGCTTGCCGGCGGGCCGCCCCTGCAGGAGAACCCCTCGTTCCTGGAACCCTGGATCGTGTTCTGGTACCAGTGGGTCGCCGGCGCCTTCCTCCGCAGCTACCTGGAGGTCCCCTCCGTGGCCAGGATCCTTCCGTCGAGCCGCGGGGAGGTCGGGGTCCTCCTGGAAGTCCTGCTCCTGGAGAAGGCCCTGTACGAGCTGAGGTACGAGCTCAATAACCGGCCGGACTGGGTGAAGATCCCGATCGAGGGGATTCTCCAACAGCTGGAGGGTCCGGACTGAAGGCGGCGACCGTCGCGAGGCCTCCTGGTGGCGCGGTCCTCGAACGCTCGCTGCACGAGCTGGCCAGGTCCCACGGCATCCAGCTCAACTACACGGACCTCGCGGGACGACGCCGCCGGGCTCCGCCCGACTCGTTGCTGGCTGTGCTGCAAGCGATGGGGGCGCCGGTGGCCGGATGGACCGACGTTCCGGACGCGCTTCGCCACCGCAGGCAGGAGCTGTGGCGACGGCGGCTGGAGCCCGTCGTGGTCGCCTGGAAGGGGCGCCTTGCGCCGGTGGCGCTCCGCGTGCCCGCTACGGTTGCCGGCCGGTCCGCCCGGTGCTCGCTCGTGCTGGAGGAAGGTGACCCGCCCGTCACGTGGGAGACCGTGGTCGGAGGGGAGCCGGTCGAGGTCGAAAGCGTGGCGTACGTCGAAGCGCGGATCGCCGTGCCGAAGGCTCTGCCCGAGGGCTATCACACCCTCTCGGTCGAACTGGACGGCGAGCACGATACGTCGATGGTCGTCTCGTCCTCCGGGCTCGCCGCCCAGCCGAGCTCGGCCAAGACGTGGGGCGCGTTCCTCCCGCTGTACGCGATGCGGTCGGAAAGAAGCCTCGGCATAGCCGACTTCACCGACCTCGAGTCGCTCCTTCGGTGGGTGCGCGAGCTCGGAGGACAGACCGTGGCCACCTTGCCGCTCCTGGCGGCGTTCCTGGACGAGCCGTTCGATCCGAGCCCCTATTCGCCGGCCAGCCGGCTGTTTTGGAACGAGCTGTACGTCGACCTGGCGAAAGCGCCCGAGCTTGACCGGTGCGAAGAAGCTCGGTCCATGCTGGCCTCGGGAGCGGTCCGGTCCGAGCTCGGCGCGCTTCGCGACCTTCCGCTCGTCGACTACCGACGGACCATGGCCGCCAAGCGAAAGGTGTTGGAGGCGCTGGCCGCGTGTCTCTTCGCGGGCTCCGGAGGCCGCCGGAATGCGTTCGAGACGTTCGCCCGAGCGAACCCCGCGCTTGAGGACTATGCCCGGTTCCGAGCGGCGTGCGACCGGTACCGCACGCCCTGGAGGGAATGGCCCACCCGGGATCGGCAGGGGTCGCTGCCGGCGGCAACGAGCGACGAGCGTTCCTTCCACTACCACCTCTACGCGCAGTGGCTGGCCGCTGAGCAGCTCGAGCGGGCGGCGGGAGATTCGCGCCAGGGCGGTTCAGGCCTGTACTTCGACCTGCCGCTCGGTGTGAACCCCTCCGGATACGACGTGTGGCGGGAGCGGGAGGCGTTCCTTGACGGAGTCTCGGCCGGAGCCCCTCCGGACCCGTTCTTCTTCGGAGGACAGAACTGGGGATTCCCTCCGCTCTCTCCGGAGGGGATCCGGCTGCAACGATACCGGTACCCGATCGCGTGCCTGCGCCACCTGTTGCGCCTGGCCGGCGTGGTCCGCGTCGACCACGTGATGGGGTTGCACCGGCTCTTCGTCCTGCCGGACGGGATGCACGGCGATCACGGCGTGTACATCCGCTACCGACCCGAGGAGCTCTACGCGATCCTCACGCTGGAGTCGAAGCGGACGCAGACCGTGGTGGTGGGAGAGGACCTCGGCGTGGTCCCCGCGTACGTGCGCCGGGCGATGGCCCGGCACGGCCTGTACCGGAGTCACGTGCTCGAAGCGGAGGTGTCGACGCATTCGGATGCCACCGACGGCCTCGCGCCAGTGCCGGCCGGAGCGGTGGCCAGCCTCAACACCCACGACCTTCCTCCGTTCGCGGCGTTCTGGGAAGCGCTCGACGATAGCGTGCGAGCCGTTCTGGTCGAGTCGCTTCGGCGGCGCGGGTTGCTGGGCGACCGGGCCGAGGAGCGTGACGTCCTGGGGGCGTGCCTCGGCTACCTGGCATCCAGCCCAGCCCGGATGATGGTGGTCAACTTGGAGGACCTGTGGCTGGAGGCCGACCCCCAGAACGTGCCGGGGACCACCGAAGAGCATCCCAATTGGCGGCGGCGAGCTCGGCTGGAGTTCGAGACGTTCCGGTCCCATCCCCACGTCGCGGGTACCCTTCAACGCGTGGATCGAATGAGGAGGCAACCGTGAGCGGTCCTCCCGCCAGCCTGCTGACGACCGACGACCTCTATCTGTTCAACGAAGGCACCCATTCGCACCTGTTCGAGCGACTCGGTGCTCACCTGGTCACGGCCAGCGGGGTACCGGGCACCTCGTTCGCCGTGTGGGCCCCGAACGCCGAGCGGGTATCTGTGGTGGGGGATTTCAACGGATGGAACCCGGAAGCTCATCCCCTCGTCCCGAAGTCGGATTCCGGGATCTGGGAGGGGCACATAGCCGGGGTGGCGCAGGGGACCGTGTACAAGTACCACGTCGTCTCTCGTCACCAGGGCTATCGCGTGGACAAGGCCGATCCGTTCGCCTTCCGGAGCGAGGTCCCGCCCAAGACGGCCAGCGTGGTGTGGGACCTCGGCTTCGATTGGGGGGACGGCGCGTGGATGGCGGGTCGGCGCCAGCGGAGCGGGCTGCACCAGCCCAATGCCACGTACGAGGTGCACCTCGGCTCGTGGATGCGAGGTGACGAGGACCGGATGCTCGGGTACCGGGAGCTGGCTCCTCGCCTTGCCGAGTACTGCGGACAGATGGGCTTCACCCACGTGGAGTTCCTCCCCGTGATGGAGCATCCCTTCTACGGCTCGTGGGGCTACCAGGTGACCGGATACTTCGCTCCGACCAGCCGGTACGGAACGCCACAGGACCTCATGTATCTGATCGACTACCTGCACCAGCACGGGATCGGGGTCATCCTGGACTGGGTGCCCTCGCACTTTCCCACGGACGAGCACGGGCTCGGGTTCTTCGACGGCACCCATCTGTACGAGCACGCCGACCCGCGCAAGGGGATCCATCCCGACTGGAACAGCTACATCTTCAACTACGGCCGGAACGAGGTGCGCTCATTCCTGCTGTCCAGTGCCGTGCACTGGCTGTCCACGTATCACGCGGACGGGCTGCGCGTGGATGCCGTGGCCTCGATGCTGTACCTCGACTATTCGCGGAAGGACGGCGATTGGATCCCGAACGAATACGGAGGCCGGGAGAACCTGGAGGCCATCGGGTTCATCCGGCGGTTGAACGAAGAGATCTACCGGATCCATCCCGATGTCCACACCATCGCCGAAGAGTCCACGGCCTGGCCGATGGTGTCGAGACCGACGTACGTCGGTGGGCTGGGGTTCGGGATGAAGTGGGACATGGGATGGATGAACGATACACTCGAGTACCTGGCGCTCGACCCGATCCACCGGAAGTTCCACCACCACGAGCTCACGTTCCGGCAGGTCTACGCGGGGTCGGAGAATTTCGTCTTACCCCTGTCGCACGACGAGGTCGTTCACGGAAAGGGATCGCTCCTCGGGCGGATGCCGGGCGACGAATGGCAGAAGTTCGCGCAGCTCCGTGTGCTCCTCGGCTACATGTGGGCGGAGACCGGGAAGAAGCTGCTGTTCATGGGCGGGGAATTCGGTCAGTGGAACGAGTGGAACCACGACCAGAGCCTGGACTGGCACCTCCTCAAGTACGCGCCGCATCTGGGCATCCAGCGGCTGGTGCAGGACCTCAACGGCCTGCATCGGGGTGAGCCAGCCCTGCACGAGCTCGACGCGGAGCCCGGCGGGTTCGAGTGGATCGACGCCAACGACAACGAGGCCAGCGTCATCAGCTTCATCCGGCTGGCTAAGTCGACGGATGACGTCATCCTGGCGGTCTGCAACTTCACGCCGGTCCCGCGCCCGAACTACCTGCTGGGTGTCCCTCGTGGCGGCTGGTGGCGGGAGATCCTGAACTCGGATGCGACGTGGTACGGGGGGAGTGGGTGGGGCAGCCTGGGCGGAGTCGAGGCCTTCCCCATCGAGATGCACGCCCGTCCCCGGTCGGTCTCCGTAACGGTTCCTCCGTTCGGCTGCCTGTACTTCAAGAGCGAGGGCCCTCGCTAGCGGTGGAGGGCCGGCTCGGAGCGACGTACCTGGGGGACGGTCGGTGCCGGTTCCTGGTGTGGGCCCCGCGGGCCGAGCGAGCCGAGGTGTTGTTGCCGGGTGATCGCATCGGGATGGAGCGGGGCTCGGGTGGCTACTTCCACGCCGAAGTGTCCGATGTGGAACCAGGCACCCGGTATCGGTTCGGCCTCGACGGTGGCCTCGGTCTGCCGGATCCGGCGTCGCGACACCAGCCGGAGGGCGTGGACGGACCCTCGGCCGTGGTCGACCCCGGGGCCATCCCGCCGGACTTGCCCGGGTGGAACGGCATCCCAATCTCCGAGTACGTGATCTACGAGTTACACGTCGGCACGTTCAGCCGGGAGGGCACGTTCGATGGCGTCGTGCCGCACCTCGATGACCTCCGGGAGCTCGGCGTGACGGCCGTCGAGCTCATGCCGGTGGCCCAGTTCCCGGGCAGGAGGAACTGGGGGTATGACGGCGTCTATCCCTTCGCCGTCCAAGATTCCTACGGCGGCCCGCAGGGGCTGGCGCGTCTCGTGGCCGAGTGCCACCGCCGCCGCCTGGCCGTCGTCCTGGACGTCGTCTACAACCATCTGGGCCCCGAAGGAGAGCATGCGGCCGACTTCGGACCCTATTTCGCTACCCGTTACCGGACGCCGTGGGGCAGGGGGATGAACTTCGACGGGCCGGGAAGCGAAGGGGTC